>JALSGI010000832.1 GCA_026982835.1 Planctomycetota bacterium
GCTCCTGGCCCCGATGGCGCGGCCCGCGCCAGGACGGCATCTCCCGCGAAACCGACTGGCTAAAAGACTGGCGGAAACAAAAACCCCCGGTGCTGTGGAAACGCGAGGTGGGCATCGGCTACAGCAGCGTGGTGGTTCGCCAAGGCCGCGTTTATACCCTGGGACACCAGGACGGCCAGGAAGTGCTCTGGTGCCTGGATGCTCTCAGCGGTGAGCCGATCTGGAAGGAAACCTACCCGGGCAAGCTGGTCGATAACCTGCACAAAGGCGGCCCGGGCAGCACGCCCACGCTGGACGGAACGCAGCTGTTCTCCCTGGGCCGCGAAGGGCAGCTTCGCTGCTATCGGGCCGAGGATGGTAAGCTCCTCTGGTCCCATCGGCTCCAGAAACTGCTGCGGGTGAAGTTGCCCGAGTGGGGCTTTACCTGCTCGCCGCTGGTGGTGAACGATCTGGTGATCGTGGACGCCGGCTGGATCGCCGCCTTTGACCGCCGGGACGGCCGGCTCCGCTGGAAAACCGGACCCTTTCGCCCCGGCTACGGCACGCCCGTGGCCTTCCGCGACTCCCAAGGCCGCCGGTTGCTGGCCGTGTTGACCAACGACGCTCTGGTCGTTTTGCGAGCCGAGGATGGGCAGGAGATCGCCCGCCAGAAGTGGGAAACCGACTACGTCACCAGCTCCACCACGCCCATCGTGCACCAGGACCACATCTTCATCTCCACCGGCTACGGCCGCGGCTGCGCGTTGTTCAAGCTCGAAGGCGACCAGCTCCGTCGCCTCTACACCCACAACAAGATGGCCAATCACATGAACACCTGCGTGCTGTGGCAGGGGTACCTTTACGGCATCCACGGAAACAGCCACGCCCGCCGCCAGTGCCGCCTGGTGTGCATGGAGTGGGCCACGGGCCAGATTCGCTGGCAGCAGCGGGGATTCGGCTGCGGGGCCTGGATGCTGGCCGACGGCGTGCTCATCGTGCTGGCCGACGACGGGCGGCTCTGCCTGGTGGAAGCGACGCCCGAAGAGTTCCGCTCCCTGGGCGAAGTCCAGGTGCTGGAGGAAACCTGCTGGACCGTGCCCGTGCTCGCAGGCGGCATCATCTACTGCCGCAACGACCTGGGCACGTTGGTGGCCGTGGACGCGCGCCGCAAGCAGTAGCGCCTTATTTCTGGCAGTCAGATCGTTACTCGCCGCCCCCTGAGGAAGCTTCGATCCGGTAAAGTGCCGAGCGGGTGCGAAGGTACAGCGCCCCTTGGCTCACCACCGGCGAGGCCATCATGCCGTCTTCGAGCCGGTTTCGGGCCAGCAGTTTCCAGGTGCGGGCAGCCTGGATCACGGTGGTGGTCCCTTCGTGATCGAAGAAGTAAACCCGGTCCCCGGCCAGCAAAGGCGAGGCGGAAAAGTTGCCCCCCAGCCGCTTGGTCCAGAGCCGCTTGCCCGTTTGTAGCTCCAGGCAACTGGCCACCCCGCGGTCGTCCACCATAAAGATCAACTCCTCACTGGCTACGATGCTGGCCCGACGGGGCACGTTGCGCGTGGAACGCCAGCGGACCTGCTCCGGCGGCACCACGCCCCGGTAAGGGGCAAGCGGCAGCGCCCAGAGCTGGGCCCGGGTAAAGCCGGTGTTGAGCAGCAGCAACCCGCCGCGAAGCAAGGGCCGGGAAACATTGGAAAACCCCTTGTACCGCAACCGCCAAAGCTCCTGGCCCGTGCGAGGATCGTACCCGTAGGCCGATTGCGCCCCGGTGCTCACCAGCACCGGTCCCCCGTCGGTCGGCACCACGATGGGGGTAGAATAGGCTTTGCGGAAGTCGGGCAGGAACTGGTGGAGCTTTTCCCACCGGGGCGTTTTCCACACCGTGCGTCCCGTGTGCTTGTCCAAGGCCACCACGTACTGCACGTCCATCCCATCGCAGTGGAAGATGAGCAGGTTTTGCCACAAGAGGGGCGAGGAGCCGGGACCTTCCTTGTGATCCAGCTTCAGATCGCGGCGGGTCCAAAGGATGCGACCCGTTTCGCTGTCCAGGCATGCCGTGCCGTAGGTGCCAAAATGCACATAGACCCGGCCCGGCTCGATCACCGGCGAGGGAGAGGCGTAACTGTTGAGCGGGTTGATCGGTTCCGGCTGCGGGTTCTGGAACACCAGCACTTGCCGGACCAGGCGGCCGGTGTGCTTATCCACCTGCAAGGCCCATTGCTTCTTTCCCTCTTCGGTGGCGGTGGTCATCCACAGCCAGCGTCCCCAAAGCACCGGCGTGGACCAGCCGCGGCCGGGCAAGGTGGTTTTCCAGCGCACGTTTTCCGTTTCGCTCCAGCGCAGCGGGATGTCCGCCTGGCAGGTGCCGTCGGCCCGGGGACCGCGGAAATCCGGCCAGTTCTCTTGCGCCTCCGCCCGGCTCATCGAGCCGACGAAAACCCAAACCGCCAGCAACGGCCGTCCAAGGAGAAAAAGGTGTCGCATGAAAGCCCTTTCCTTTACGTGTCGTCCGGCGGCCTCGAAGTACGCAAGGACGCCTCTTCCCAGCATGAAACGGCAAGCTGCGCTTGACAAATCATCGTGGTCCGTTTTACTAGGCTCCGTTGTCGTTGGCAAATGCAACTGGGTAAGCGCCGTCAAAACGGAAAGCCGCCATGCGCATCGAGCATCCTGTTTCCGGGGCCTGGGGCCTTTTCTTGCACCCGGGCGAGGAACCAGGGGCAGCGGGTCGGTTGGAGGTCTGGATGCAGTTCGATCCCTCCTCGGGAGACTCCTGGCAAGAGGAAGAGGAAGAGGAGTTCGACGACCAGGACTTCGACGAAGAGTTCGACGAGGACTTCGACCAGGAGCTGGACGAGGAATTCGAGCGGGAACTGCAGGAACGCTTCGACGACGAAAACTTCCCCCTGGAAGAGGCCGATGCCCCGGTTCCTCCTGAGGAATTGGAGGAAGATCTCGTCGATACCGACGAGGAGCTGGAAGAAGAAGCCACTTCCGAGGAAGAAGAGGAGGAAGAAGAGTAGTTCCCTGGCCGCGGGGCCGTTATGCCCCTTGGGCAGTAGCCTCTTGATGTCAACGGCACGGATCGGTTCGGCGAACTGGAACGTTCCAGGGGTGGTCCGCCGAATGGAAAGCACCGTTCCCTCGACACCCGTGGAGAAACAATCCCATGTCCGATCTGCCGTCGGTCTGCTCCCCCTGGGATGGCTCGTCGATCCTCGACGCTCCCGTTAGCAACCAGCTGGATTTCGACCTGCACTTTTTCCGCCGCCTGGTGGCCCGGGCGCCGGATTACGTCGATGCCCTCTGGGTGCTGAGCGACCTGCTCTCCCGCCGCGGCTACTTCGACCAGGCCCTGGAGGTGGACCGTCGCCTGGTCCGCCTCCGTCCCCGGGACCCGGTGGCCCACTACAACCTGGCCTGTAGCCTGGCCTTGGTGGGGCAAACCCGGCAGGCCCTCGTTCACCTGCGACAAGCCCTGGAGCTGGGCTTCGACGACGCGGCCCAGCTGATCGACGACCGCGACCTGGACCCGCTGCGGCAATTGCCGGAGTTCTGGACACTGCTGGATCGCTTCGGCGTCACCTGCTGAACACTCCCCCCCTCCCTGCAAGGAAAAGCCACGCCGCCATGCTGGGTATTCGCAAACAGGTGCAAGAGGCCCTGGAGGTGATCCGTCCCCGCTGGGACGAGTCGATCCGGGCCGGGCTGATCCTGGGCACCGGATTGGGTTCTCTGGCCCAGCAAATCCAAACCGAGGCCGAAATCCCTTACGAGCAAATCCCCCATTTCCCTCGCTCCACGGCCGTGGGCCACGCCGGCCGGTTGGTTTGCGGCCACTTGCGCGGCGTGCCCATCGTGGCCATGCAAGGCCGCTTCCACGCCTACGAGGGCTACAGCTACCAGGAGATCACCTTTCCGGTGCGGGTAATGAAAGCCCTGGGAGCCGAGCTGCTGGTCGTCTCCAACGCCTGCGGTGGGCTCAATCCCCAGTATGCCGCCGGGGACATCATGGTCATTGAGGACCACATCAACCTGATGAACGGCAACCCGCTGGTGGGCATCAACGACGACGAGCTGGGGCCGCGGTTCCCCGACATGTCCCAGCCCTACGACCCGGAGCTGATCGACGTGGCCCTCCGCGTGGCCCGGCAAAACGACATCGTGGCCCACAAGGGCGTCTATGTGGCCGTCACCGGGCCTAACCTGGAGACCCGGGCCGAGTACCGGTTTTTGCGGCTCATTGGGGCCGACACGGTGGGCATGTCCACCGTGCCGGAGGTGCTGGTGGCCGTGCACGGGGGGATGCGCTGCCTGGGGCTTTCGGTCGTGACCGATATGTGCCTGCCGGATGCCCTCAAGCCCGTGAATGTGGAAGAGATTCTCGCCGTGGCCGCCGGTGCCGAACCCAAGCTGCGGCAGATCGTCTGCGGGGTGTTCGAGCACCTGGCCGCCGGGGAGAGGGGATCGTAAACGCCGCTTCGGGATGCCGGCCTTTGCGCATGCCATGCGCAAGAGTTGGCAAGTGTGCTTGCCCGGCCAGCTGCATCGTCGAGCATGTGGTTGTTTGGGCCGTAAAGGTTTGTTCTTGTAGCCGCGAGCCGTGGGCGTAAGCCCACGGAGAATATGGCAATCACGCGCCGAGTTTCTGTTTCGCTCCGGGAGCTTGGGTTTCCGGAACGCCGTTCAACCGCCGGCTGGCCGTTTTCAAGAATCGGCGCTTGTTCTTGCATTCGTGCGGAAGCACCGGCGCAAGACCCACGACCCAAGCCCCCGGAGCGGAAGCTCCTGCGCAAGACGCAAGCCGGCATGGCGCAAGCCGATTCCGTCTCTCCCCCCCGCTTACGCGGGGGGCTTTTGGGCTCCTCCGCGGGCTGACGCTTCCGGCTCGCCGGAGAACCGCTTGCTGACAGTGCGGGGCTCCGGCTTGCCCTACTCGGCAGCGACGATCCTCAGCGCTACGTCGTTGTCAAACGGCGGCGATCGCAGCTCCGCCTCCTGTCCACTGTGTTTGAGCTGTTGCTGCCGCAGCACCCGGCCGCTGAGCGGATCGACCCACTCCACGCGATAGGTGCCCGCAGGAAGCCCCAGCCGCACCCGGAGGCGGATGCCGCTTCGCAAGTGGTCCTCCAGGCGCTTGGGCCGGTGGGGCAGCGGCACGTGGAAATACGCCGCGTACTGCCGGCCCGGCTGACTGAGCATGTAGTGGGTGAGCTTCGGTTCCACGGCCCGCACCGTTTTGCGGTCCGGCCGCATGCGGATAAACTCGAAGCTCTCCAGGAAGCGTTTCAGCACGCTCAGCTGCCGCCGCAGCTCGGGGCTGCCCCCGCCGGGGGACTGGTAGTTGCGCAGCGTCCCTCGCGGATGGCTGGTCGAAAACGAATAGTCCAGGTGGTTGAACAGCCCCCCGCCAGCCAGCAGGAAGTCCCACGCCTCGGTGCGGTAGAGGATGTCGGCCCGGCCGCGGAAGCCCGTCTCGTTTTCGCCGATCACCTTGTTCAGGTGGTAGTTCAAGGCCACGGCCTTGGGCGGCACGCAATAGTGGAAGTTGAAGATCGACACTTCCGGCGGCGGGTCCACCACTTTCTTGAACCGGTTGGCGATGTTCAGCGAAATCAGGTGCCGCTTGGGCAGGCGGCTTTCGGTTTCCACGATCTGGCGGATGATCCGCCGCTGCCAGGCGTCGGTCACCCCGGCAAAGTAGGGCTCGTTGCACACCTCGAAGTACAGGTTGTCGAACTCGTTGACGGCCCGCACGATCCGCTCGGTCAGGGCCAGGTGGACGCGGAGCATTCGCGGGTGCTTGAGCGTATAGACTTCGGTGCGCGGGCAGCGGCCCACACCGTTTGT
Source organism: Planctomycetota bacterium (assembly GCA_026982835.1). GTDB lineage: Bacteria > Planctomycetota > Planctomycetia > Pirellulales > S012-138 > S012-138. Next base: position 5,827 of record JALSGI010000832.1, read on the forward strand.
GTTGTTCCGCTGGTTCAGCGGGGAGATGTTCCAGGTGTCGTCCCGGTAAAAGGGGCAAAACAGCACCAGTTCCACCACCACACCGCGGCGCTTCGCCTCGCGCAAGAAAGCTCGCAGCCGCTCGAAATAGGCTGGATCGAACCGCTCCAGGTCGAAGCGATTCCCGCCGTCGGCCGCTCCGGGCCGGTCGCTGCGCTGCCAGGGGCACAGGTAGTGCCGCGGCTTGGGGGCCAGCGTGTTGTCCGTGATGCGAAATGAGCCCGGCAGTTCACGATACACCCCGGAAAACACGCGGGTGTTGTTGAACCCCCAGCGAGCCAGCACCTTCAGGTAGGCCCGGTAGTCGAACGCCCGGTTGATGACCGCCCCGTAGTGCTCGGCCGAAGTGACCAGCACCGTCGGTCTGCCCCGCCAGAGAAAGTAGTGAGGATTCTGCGGGTGTAGGCGGATCGGCTCGGCAGCCGCGGAGACTTGTTTTTCCGCGGGTACCTGCCACAGCAGGGCCAGCATCCGCTCGCCCCGGGGGTCGAAGTGGCGCAGTTGCCGCCGGTCGAAGGGATAGAAGTCGTTGCGGCCGAAGAACGCCTCGCTCAGCGAGGCGAAGTATTCCCGGGTGTTAGTCAGGGCGTAGGCCCGCATGCGGCGACCGTCGTGGCGTTCTACGTGCTCGTAGCGCCCCGAGGCCACCACCGCCGCCTGGTAGGCCGCCAGCACCAAGGGATGTCCCCAGCCCAACACCTGATGGTGGTAGGCGTGTGCCAGCTCGTGCAACGCAAACACGGGCATCCGCTTGGTTTCCTGGGGGAAGGTGAGCACGTTGATGAACTCCACGCTGCGGGCCATTGCCTCGGGGTGCCCGTGCCGACGCAGCCAGGCCGGATCAGGGTGATACTCCGCCCGGGGCGGCGTACCGGGATAAGGGGGTGAGCACCACAGCCGCACGCGCTTTAAGCGTTCCACGACCGCCGCGGGCACGTGTTGCCGGATGAACCGCAGTTGTTTTTCCAGCAACTGCAAGGCCCGGGCCGTGGCCTGCGGATGTTGCTTGAGCAGCCGCCGGTGGACCAGCACGCTCCAGTCCTTGATTTGCCGTGGGCGATACACTTCCGGCACAGCAGACTGCGGGGGCATCGGGCTGTGCTCGGCAAACGCCGGTCCGGCCATCAGCCATAGAGCAAGTGCCGCAGTCCAGCCAAGACGCCTTGGAATGGATTTTCTCATCGGGGCAATTCCTCAAGTCGGTTGTGGTTTTCTTCGGGGAGCAAACTTTTTTCCCAGCGGCCTGTGGCCACCGGAGGCAAGTGCTCCCATTGTGCGATTCACGGCGGGGAATTGCCAAGCAAAACTCTCTTCAAAGGAGGACACCCCTGCGGCACGGAAAAGTTGTTCCTACTTCTGGTAAGAAGTACACTGGGGAAAAATGGATTCCGCTTGTTTTCGCCCTCCTTCCGCCTTGGTGAAAGTTTTCTACCCATGCGCTCCTTGGTGCCGTTGTTGCTTGGTTTGGGGATGGTGTTGTTTTCCCCGGCGGTGGTTTTTCCTGATGAAGTGTACCTGGTGCAGGAAGGCCGCCCTCGAGCCCGAATCGTGGTGGCCGCAGGTGCTCCCCGCACCACTCGCTTGGCCGCTGTGGAGTTGCAACGTTACCTGGAGAAGATCAGTGGCGCCCGCTTGCCCATCGGCACCAAGCCGGACCCGGCTTTTCCGGTTACGATCTACGTGGGCCGAAGCGAGTTTACCGACCGCCTGGGTATTCGCCCCGAGAAACTGAACTGGGGGGCTTACCGCATCCTCTCCGGACCAGACTACTTGGTGCTCATCGGCCAGGATACTGAGTTTACGCCCATCGACCCCTGGCCGCGGAACAATAACCAGTGGGTTAGCGGCCAGGTGCATCGGGCCTGGGACCGGATCACCGGCGCCCATTGGGGCAATCCTATGTCGCAGTTACGCAAGTACCGCGCCGCCCGACTGGCCCGCTGGGGAAATGAGTATCTGACCATCTGGGCCTTTGACGAGCGGGGCTCTTACAACGCCGTTTGCGGGTTCTTGCGTCGGCTGGGCGTGCGATGGTACATGCCCGGTCCGCTGGGCGAGGTAGTTCCCCGGCGGCGTACGATCCTCCTGCCCAAGCTGGACCAGACCGTTCGCCCCGACTTTGCCGTGCGGCAGATCAACTTTCGCCTGGGCGTTCACGGGCCGGAGAACGCTTGGTGGGCCATGCGGCTGGGACTGCGGCACGTCTATGGCCTGCAGCTGGCCCACGGCATGACCACCATGACCGACCGCAAGGAGATCCTGCAGGCCCACCCGGAGTGGTTCGCCCTCTACGGTGGCAAGCGGCACAACGCCCTGGAAGTGGGCAATAACCATTTGTGCTTCTCCAACCCGGAACTGCTGCAAGAAACGGTGCGCTACGTGCGCACGCTGATGGACCACTACCACTTCGACGTGGTTTCCGTGATGCCCCCGGACGGCTACGTGGCCATGTGCCAGTGTCGCTTATGCCAGGGCAAGGACACGCCCCAGCGAGGCCCTCGCGGGGCACTTTCGGACTATGTATGGGACTTCGTCAACCGCGTGGCTCGCCAGGTGCGAAAAACCCACCCGCGGAAGTTTGTCTCCTGCTGTGCTTACGGCATCTACTCGCTGCCGCCGCAGCGAATCGAAAAGCTGGAGCCCAACGTGCTGGTCTGTATTGTGGGCGGGCGCCGTCCCTTTGCCAATCTGCCCCGGCAGCAAGAAGAAGTGCGCAGGCTGCGGAAGGCATGGCTGACCAAGACGCACAACCCGATCATCGTCTTCGAGAACTACCCCATGACCGCCCGCGGGTTTTACCTGCCCGCGTTCGTCATCGACTCCTTGGGCCGGAGCATCAACGCCACCAAGGGCATCTCCCAAGGGGAGGACATCTGGCTGAGCATCTGGGACGAGAAGGCCGTCGGGTTTAACCACTTCATCGTGTACTTTACGGCCCGGATGTACTGGGGCGGCAAGCAGCAGGACATCAAGGCCTTGTTCGACGAGTACTGCCGCCTCTTCTACGGACCGGCCGCCACGGAGATG
>JALSGI010000833.1 GCA_026982835.1 Planctomycetota bacterium
GCCGGAAGAACAATACGATCTGATTCTCTGCCATCGCTTGGAACAAATTGCCCAGCAGCCCCAGGAGCTTCTTCAGGCCCTCTGTGCTCAGCTGGCTCCCGAAGGCAGGTTGATCGTGTTTCACCCGCCCCAGTGCACCATCTCCAAGTGGTTTTCGGAATCTGGCTTGCTGCAACCCTGCCTTTCCCGACCCTTGGGCCCAGGCCGCCGGGGGGTTCAAGCGACAGTATTTCACCGGGCTGAGGCTTTCGCGGCCAAAGCTGCCTAGGTGGCCGACCTGGTCTGGCCTGTACCCTTCCCACGGGCGATGCAACCTCTGGGCGGGCAACACGCCAGTGGCGGCGTGCGACTTGCCTCCTGCCCGAAACCCCCATGGAACGGGGCCCCCGGTCATGCCGGCCTGGGAATGCAGAAAATACCACGCTCCGGCATTGGAAAACGCAGTTTGCCCGTGTCATCTGCCGGGCTGCGGCCTGCTGGCAAGTGTTTACAAACCGCGTGGCGGTTTACCCTTGAGGGGCTTTTTCCAGGGGGAGGAGTTGGCCTTGTTGGGCCATTTTGCGGATTTCTTGGGAGATGTTCATGGAGCAGTACCGGGGACCGCACATGCTGCAAAAGTGGGCACTTTTGAAATACTCCTGGGGCAAGGTTTCGTCGTGGAGTCGTCGGGCATGCTCCGGATCGATGGCCAAGCGGAACTGCTCGTTCCAGTCAAAGGCGAAACGGGCCCGGGAAAGAGCATCGTCCCAGTCTTGGGCACCGGGTCGGCCTCGGGCCACATCGGCCGCATGAGCTGCAATACGATAGGCTATCAGCCCTTGTTTGACATCCTCAGCATCCGGCAGCCCCAGGTGTTCCTTGGGCGTGATGTAGCAGAGCATAGCCGCTCCGTACCAAGCGGCCATGGCGGCTCCAATGGCGCTTGCGATGTGATCGTAGCCTGGGGCGATGTCAGTCACCAGCGGGCCCAACACATAAAAGGGAGCCTCGTCGCAAATTTCCTGCTGGCGGCGGATGTTCATTTCAATTTGGTGCATGGGGATGTGGCCGGGGCCTTCCACCATAGCTTGGCACCCTCGGGCTCGGGCCCGACGTGTCAGCTCCCCAAGCACCTCTAGCTCGGCAAACTGGGCTGCATCTGAGGCATCGGCAATGCTGCCCGGACGCAACCCGTCCCCTAGGCTCCAGGTCACATCGTACTGCCGCATGATGTCGCACAGGTCGTCAAAGTGCTCGT
>JALSGI010000834.1 GCA_026982835.1 Planctomycetota bacterium
GCAAAAAGGGCCGACCCTGCTGCCCCCCCCAGCGGCAACACCAGCGGCTGCACCGCCAGGCCAAACCGCGGAGCGTAGATGGTCAGCGTGTGGAACCCCACGATCAACACCACGACCGCAAGCAAGGGAAGAAGAGGTCGCACTTGCTTTCCCAGCACAAACCCTCCCAGCAGCACAGCGGCCCAAAGCAACAGGCTCCGCAGTTGATAGGGGCCGGTGCTGGCCTTGGGGTGGGTCCAGTCGGCGTAGAAAAAGTATCCCAGGCGAAAAGCACACAGCCGCAGATACTCTCCCGGGTGGCGGCGTACCCACTGCCAGGCCTGCTGGCCCAGCAAGGCGCTGCGCTGCGGTTCGCTCAGCCCGGCAAAACGCCGGTAGCCTCGGGGCTTGAGCAGCACGTCGTCGATGTAAAGGTATTCGTGCCGCGTGTGGTTGAGCTGCTGCCACCACCGGCGCCAGGACTGGCCGGGTTGTGGCCACGGGGGAGCAGGTGGGCCTTTAGGCAACCGGTCCGTGCCCAGGCTCCACGGGTTGTTCCCCTGCCAGAAGGCGTAACCGAAGGTGGACTTGACGAACACAAACTGACCATGCACCTGGTAGTTTCTCCACAGCCAAGGAGCCACCACGGCCCAAGCCACCACCGGGGTTGCAAGAGCCGTGCCCAGCACCCGCCGGGAGAGGAACCTGCTGCCTTGGGCCACGCGGCAAAGCAGCATCCCCCAGGCCACCGGCGTGGCCAGGGCCAGGATCGGTTCCACCAGCAGTGCCGCGCCGCACAAAAGCCCCAGCCCCGCGGCGGCAAGCCACGGGAAGCGTTTCCGGGGCAGCGGCACCGCGGCTGCCCAGGCAAGCATCGCCAGCAGCACCAGCACTACCCAGGGCAACACTTGCAAATGGGCAGCCGCGGCGATCTGCACCGGGTCCAGGGCCAGCAGCCACCCGGCGGCCCAGGCCGCCGAGGGCCTCTCCCGCAAAAGGCTTTTCGTCAGCAGCACCAGCAGCAAACATGCGCCGGACCCGGCCACGGCCTGCAGCAACTGCACGCCCAGGTGGGCCGGCCAGGTGCCGATACCCCAAGTCCAGTAAGCCCCGGCCAGCAGCAGCGGATACCAAGGGGCCTGCTGGCTGGTGGGGCCGAACTGGCCCAGAAAGCGAATCGAAAATCCCCGGCCTTCCAGCAAGTTGGTGGCAATGGCAGCATGCTCGTAGCCGTAGGGGTGCTGGTAGGAGT
>JALSGI010000835.1 GCA_026982835.1 Planctomycetota bacterium
GAGGGCGAGGTCACGGCCGAGCCGCTGGAGTGGAAAAGAGTATTGGTTTTGTTGGGCGCTTTCTCACAAGGGAGCTCCTCCAGCACAAACACAATAATCATTGATAGCACGCTAAACACGTACGAAGTCCGGGGCTCGCCAAGGAGCTTCCGCTCCCACTGCGAGAACAAGCGCCAACGAACCAACCGGCGAGCCGGGAGCGTAAGCTCCCGGTTTTCGGAACGGGCCGCCTACCTTGGCTTTTGGATCGGCTCTTGGGGTTTTCTCTCCTGGCGGAGCACCGGTCGGCCTGAGGGGACCGGTTCCAGGGGCACCGGCCGGGGGTGGACCGGGGCCGGCTGCGGAGCCCCTTGGAGCACGCGGGGGAGCGTATGCGGCCCGTGCGGGCGGTCGTTGGCAATGTCGCTACGCAGGTCGATGGCTGCCCGGTTCATCGGGTCGAAGTGGATGGCCAGGTTCACGTGCCGCATGGCCCGCTGTTTGTCCCCCCGAGCCCAGGCTTCCTGGGCCAGGCGGAAGTGCTTGCGGCCCAGGTATCGCTTCCCCCAGGGGAGCATCTTGTCGGCATACACTTGCTGGCGGCGGTGGAACTCGGCGGCCAGGGAGTCTCCTTCGTGGTCCAGCCGGGACTGGTCCACGATCCGCGGGGTGACCAGCACCAGGATCTCCCGCCGCTTGGTAATCTCGCTCTTTTCCTGGAACAGCACGCCCACGATGGGCAGACTGCCCAGGAAAGGCACCTGGGCACTGTTGGTGACCAGCTCTTCGCGCATCAGGCCACCGATGACCACCGTGCGCCCGTCCTCGACCAGCACGTTGGTGGTCACGGAGGTGACTTCCTTGTCCGGCAGGGTGATCCCCTGCTCGATGCGCACATTGCCGGTGGAGAGTTCCGGGTGGATTTCCAGGCGGATCATGCGGTCGTGGGCGATGTAGGGCCGCAGCCGCAACTGGGTGCCCACCTCCAGGAAGTCCACGCTTTGGGTGGCGCTGGTTTCGGTCACGGTGGTATTCACATACCCGAGTTGGGCGCCGATGAGAATTTCGGCCCGCTGCTTGTTCAGCACCAGCAGCCGCGGGGTGGCGATGACGTTGGTGTCGCCGATGGTCTCCAGCGCCTCGACAAACGCGGCCACGCTGGAATCCAGGTAGGCGATGTTGAGCATGCCGTCTTCCAGGGAAAGATTGCTCAGGTTGGAGAGCGGGTCGCTGACGACCAGCCGCAGATGGGCCTTGTCCCGCAGCAGCTCGAAGTCCACCCCGAACCTGTTCTCGTCGTCCAGCTCCACGCTGAGGATCATCGCCTCAATGGCCACCTGGGCGGGGCGGCGGTCCACTTCGCGCACGATCTGGTCCATCCGCCGCAGCACGCTTTCGTAGTCCTGCACCACCAGCACGTCGCCGGTGGCCAGGTCGTTGCCGCCGGCGGCGTTTCCGTCCGGGGCGATCCCCTTGGCCGCGGCGGTGCTGGCCTTGATCTTGCCGACCTGCGGCGTCAGCAGCGGCGTGAGCAGCTGCTCCAGCTCGTTGGCCGAGACGTAGCTGGGGCGATAGACCCGCGTGGCGATCACGTCCAGCGACTGCTGGTACTTGCTGAACTCCTCGGGGGTGCCCACGTAGATGATGTTGCCCTCGCGTCGGGCCACGTAGCCGGTGGCCCGCAGCACTGCGGCCAGGGCCGTTTCCAGGTCCACGTTGCTCAGGGCCAGCGACACACGGCCCTGGACGCTTTGGGTGGGCAGGATGTTCCATCCCCCCTGGCGACTGAGCAGGGCCAGCACCTCGCGCACGTCGCGGTCATAGACGAACACCTCCAGGTGCTGGTCCCCCTCGCCCACCGGCTGCACCACCAGCGAGGGCGGCCCGGCCGCAGGGGCCGAGCCCGGGGAAGGGACCTGCCGGGGCGCCGTTTCCCCCGGCGAGGCGATTTGTCCCCCGGCAGAGGGGGCCGGCGGGGCAGACGGCTGCCGGGCCGGAGCCGGCGGGGCTTCTTGGGGCGCGTTGGCCTGGGAGGCTGGAGCCGGCTGGGTCGGGAAGGGTTCTTCCGCCGTGGAGGCTTTGTCGGCCTGCGGTTCGGCCGAGGACACAGAGAGCGGCGGGGTGGTTTCAGCCGCCTGGGGCGCTTGGGCCACAGGCCGGCGCAGCGTCAACACGCTGCCGGAGACGGGAGTTTTTGCCCGGGCTTCGGGCTGGTCCGAGACAGCAGCATCCTGCGCCGGGGAAAGGGAGGGCGGCGGCAAGGGGCCAGGCAGCGCCTCCGGCCCAGAGAGCCTGAGCAAGGGAGGCAGTTCCGCGGGCGTTTCTTGCCGGGAAGCAGCAGTGGCAAGGACCGGGTTCACTGCGGGAGAAACGGCAGGCGGGGAGGGCTCCTTCTCCGGGGCGGCGTGTGGCCGGGGGGGCTGCTCCCGCTGGGAAGTCAAAGCGGGGACAGCAGCCACAGGCGACGGGATGGAAGATGCAGGAAGGTGCTTTTCCTGGGGGGGCCGGGCAACCTGGGTCACCAGGCCCACGCCCAGCATGGCCCCCAGCGTGATGCACACCAGCAGTGTTCGCAGCCGCATGGGCGTCCCCTTCCATGAGTCGGCAAGCGGATGTTGCAACCTCCTGCTGCACGGGGGCAGGGGCCGCAGGGGGTGGTCAGGAGTTTTTTGCGGTGGTTTCCTGGGCCGAAACGCGCCGGAGCTGGATTTGGGGATCCTGCTCCGCCCGGGGGAGCTTCAGCTCCAGGGTTTTTCCTTGGGCGTTTTGCAGCACGGCCCCCCGGCGGGTGATCTGCCGCAGGGTGTATTCCTGGTCCTTCCAGCGGAGCTTGTCGCCTTGGAGGTAAGCGCGTCCGTCGATCAGGGCCACGGCCCGCCCCCGGCCCAACGATACCCCTTGCAGTTGCCACGAGGGCAGCGCGGGAACTTCAGCCTGGTCCTGTGCCGCAGGCGGTGCGGGGGGGGCCTTCTGCGCCAGTGCCTGGGCGAGCTGCTCGACCAGCGGGGCGAAAGCCTCGGAGTTTTGCGGTGCTTGCCGGGAGGGTTGCTTCCAGGGGTTCTGTTCCTTTTGCCGCGCCCACTGCTGCCAGGGCAACGGGGCAAAAGGGGCAGAAGCAGCCGGAGCCGCAGGGACCGCGGCCGCAGGGGCCGGCGCGGCCGGGATCCCAGGCGGCTCCTGAGACTGCGGCCAGCAGACCCACAGGCCCACCACCAGCAACACCCCCAGCACGGTCGCCTTCCCCGGCGATTGCTTGCACTCCTGCACCAGGCGTTGGACGAGCCGGGACATGGTCGGGCTCCTTTTGCTTTTGCTTGTCGGCACAAACGGGCCAACTGCTCCAGTCGGCCTAACCGGATTGTTGCAAATTACCGGCAAAGCCGCGCAGCAGCAGATGGCAGCGGACCTGTTGCGGATGCTCCCCGGCGGGGGCCAGTTGCAGCTGTTCGATCCAGACCGGCTGCGGCAGGCGTTCCAGTTCCGCCACCACGCGAAACACTTCCGGAAGTGTTCCCTGGCAATCCACGTCGATCCACACCTCCTGGAGGAAGGTCCGCCGGCGCACCTCGCGGCGGCGAAACTGGCGAACCTGCACCTCCTTGCCGGAAAAAACGCCCATCAGCCCGCCCACCAATTCCTCCACCGAAACCAACAGATGGCGGTGGTGCTGCCGGTCCAGGAAACGCCTGGCCTGGTCCAGTTGGCGTTGCACCTGGGCCAGTTGCTGGTTTTGTTGCTGCTGGGCCTGGGCCTGCTGCTGGAGCTGTTCCAACTGCTGCTGGTGTTGCTGGTAACGCTTCCACTGGGGCCGGTGGTAGAACAGCCCCAGGGCGGCAAGCCCGGCCACGAGCAGCAGCACCAGGTGCCGGGTGCGTCGGCGTTGGGGATCGGCAGCGGGAGCTTTGCGGGTGTTCATGGTCGCGGGTTTGGCTCGGGGTCAGCGTCGCGGGGGTGCAAGGAGGCTTTGGCGGGTCTGGGGCTTGGGGGCGGGGGATTTTTTCTCCGGCCCGGGGAAAGCCGGGTGGAACAGCCCCTGGATGCGGAAGGCCAGCCGCCCGGGGGGTTCGGACTCCACTTCCAGCAATTGCAGCCTTTGCAGGGCGGGGACGGACCGGAGCCGGGCCAGGAGCTGCTGCACCTGGTCGTAGCCGCCGGCGGTCCCCTCCACCAGCACCAGCAACCGGCGTTGCTGTTGTTCCTGCCGCAACTGCTCCAGGTCTTCGACGGCCGGATGGGGCGAGGGTTGTTTTTTCTGGTTTTCGGGGGTTCCGGGCCGCGGGCGCTGCCCGGGTCCCCCTCGTGCGTTCTCCGCCAAGGCCTCCTGTTGCTGGTAAAAGAAACGGACTTGTTTCAGCCGCGCCTGTTCCGGCAAGGAGTGCAGCAGAAAGGCCAGCATGCGGGTGCGGGACCAGGGGTGCTCCAGAAAGCAGCACAGGGCCGCCTGGGCCTGGGCCTGGCCCAACTGCCGCCGGTACTCCTGCAACACCTGGCCTTGTTGCTGGCAGAGGGCGAGGTGGTTTTGGGCCGCTTGCAGTTGGTCCTGCAGCCGGTGCCAGCGCCATTGCTGCCACAGCACCGAGAGGGCGGCAAGCGCTACGGCCCCGCCCACCAGCGCAGCTTGTTGCCACCGCTGGCGGAGGCGCCGCCGCCGCTGGCGGTACTCTTGCGGCAGGAAGTCGATCCACGGCTGCATGGGGGAATCCTGCAAGGGCATGGGCGATCAGCACGGGGCTTGGTGAAAGGCCAGCCCGGCGGCCAGGTCCCACTGCCCCGGGTGCACGCTCAGGGCCGGGTGAGCGCGACCGGGCAGGGGGTCCAGCAACCGGCAAGGCAACTGCAAGTGCTCTTGGAGGAATTGGGCCAGGGGTTCCTGGGCCTCTCCGCCGCCCAGCACCACTCGCCGCACGCTCTGGCTGCGATAGGTGATGCTGTGATAGCGAATGCACAGCGAAAGCTCGCTGGCCAGTTTTTCGTACAGGGGGCGCAGCGCCTCCTGGATGCGACGGCGCAGTTCCGGGTCCTGGCGGTCCGCCCGTCGCTCCCCGTGGTAGCGGCGCAGCGAGGCGGCCTCGCCCAGGGCCAGTCCCAGCTTTTGAGCCACCAGCTCATCTAGCCCGCTGCCGCCCCAGGCAAGGTACTTGATCACCCGGGGGTGTTCTCCCTGGGCCACGGCCACCAGGGAGCTGTGGGCTCCCACGTGCACCAGCAGGAAGCACTGGTGGCGATCCTCCTTGCGGCGGAAGCTGCGGGCGGCGCAGTGCAGCAGGGCCAGCGGTTCGGCGGCCAGTCCCACGGGCACCAGTCCCAGCGACTCGGCAAACTCGATCCGCTGGCGGATGCGTTCCTTGGGGGAGGCCAGCACGATCAGCTCTTGCTTGACTCCATCGGGATGCTGCACCTGCCCGGCGTTCAGGAACCGCACTTCCGCCTGGTCCAGGGCGAAGGGGAGCCGCCCGGCCAGTTCCTGCCGCACCAGGGACTGGCTGATCGGCCCCTGTCCGTTGACGCGGATGTTGACCACCACCAGGTCACGTCCGTTGAGGGCCAGCACCACTTCGCGGCCGCGGAAGCCCGCGTCGGCCAAGGTTTCGGCGATCCGCCGGCGTTTTTCTTCTTCGCTCAGTTCCGGGCCGGCCCAGCCCGTGCGGATGTTCACCAGCGCCGCAGCCACCACCCGGCGATAGTCGCTGCTGAGCTGGAGCATCTTCACGCTGTGGGAGCCCAAGTCCAAGGCCACCGGGGTGCAGCGTCGTCGGGACAGCAGGGCGATCATGGCACGAGCCGAAGCAGGGGTAGGGAGCCGGGCCGCATGGGAGATGCCAGGCCGCGCAGCTACCCGAGGACCCGGAGCAGGAACGTTCCTGTTCAACCCTAGCATGCGCTGCCCGCCGGCGTGGCAGAGGAACCGCAACAGCAGAGCAATGGCGTCCCTTGATGCAAGGAGGGCCACCCCAAGAAACCTCTCCGGCAGCCAAGAAAAACGCCGCAAGAGAGTCCCTACGGGGGCGCGGCTTGCACCTCTCCGACCGTTACGACCCCGGTAACCGGATGGACCCGCACCGGAATAAACCGCAAAGAGTCGCCCGCCCCGCCAGAAAGCCAGACGGTGCTGGGCCTGCTGGCTTGGGTCCCCCCTAGGGAAGCGAAAGTGATGCTCACCAGATCGTTCCCCTGATCGTCCCGGACGGCATACAGCCGCAGCGGCGTGCCCAGGGTGGGCCATTGCTCCAGGGAGACGATGCGCTGGTGGGGCGGCTGGCCGGGGGCATCCAGGGGGCCGGCCGGGAGGGTCTGCTTGCCGGGGTCGCTGCCGGCGTATTCCAGCACATACTGGTTCTGCTCCACCTGGAAGCGGAGGCGGTACCGGTCCGAATACGACACGGCAAGCCAGCGAGTGTAGGCCAGGTGGCTGGCCAGAAGCTGGGCCCCCGCCTCCAGGCGCGGTTCCACCGGCACCTGCGCATACGGCACCACCACGGCCAGGACGACGCCCAGCAGCACCACCACGATCAGCACTTCCAGCAGCGAAAAACCGCGGTTCTGCCAGCGGGGATCGATGGGGGACATCACCACTCCAGCCGGTAGGGGTCGGTGAAGGGGAAGCGGTTCTTTTTTCCGCTCGTGTGTGCGGAAGCTACGCTGCCCCGGCGTGGTCAGCCCTTGGGCTGCACCACCACCTGGACCTTACCCGATTTGAGCAAGGCGTTTTGTTCCCGCAGCAAATCCCGAATCTCCCGCAGCAGCCGGATCGTTTCGGCCCGCTGCTCCACGGCGTTGGCAAACGGGGGGCGCACTCCCTGGCGTTGGGCCGCCGTGGGCGCCGGCTCTCCCAGGCTCCAGAACAGTGCCAACGCCGCCGCGGCTGCGACGATCATCCCGAGGAGTTTGCGGGACATGGCTCGTTTCCTCCTGGAGAGGCTTGGCCCCGGCAAGAGGCGGCTACGAGCCGCTCTCCTCCCAGCGGACCAGGTCCCAGTGCAGGCCCTGGTCCGGGGCCGGGTAGTCGAAAAACGGCGAGGTTCCATCGGGCCAGTGATAGTGCACGGTTTGCAGGGGTCCTGATAGCACAATCCGGGGGGTGGAGTCCAGGCCGTGTTGCTCGGCCAGCCACAGGGGAAACCAGGGGTGGCCCGACTGCTGGAACTCGTCCCAGCGATCTTCCCACCAATCGTCGTCCCGGTCCCACTGGCTGCGGGGACGGATGTTCAGCCGCCGCAGGCTCACCGGCCCCTGCACCAGGAAGGAAATTCCGCTTTGCGAGTCCCGTGTCACCCGCAGGCGGTCAGCCACATAAACTGCTCCGCGGATCTCCGCCGACGCCCCCGGCTGCACCTTCAGGTGTTGCAGCAGGACCAGCGCGGGCAACTGCACCGGCAGCGTCTGCCCGGCTAGCGGGGGCATCGAAACCGGCTCGATCGTGATGTTGTGGCCCGAAAGGTACAAAGTGCCGTTCCCGGAAGTGTAGGTAAGCAGCGTGCCGCGCACCTGGACGTGGTCCCCCAGCTCGATGGAACCGTTGCGGTAGAACAGCCCCAGCGGGTTGGTCTTCGGGTCCGCCTCCAGCACCGTGTCTTGCAGGTAGGAGGAGACGGCCTGAGCCTGGAACTGCGGCCCGCCCGGGTACAAGCGGTAGCTGGTGATCGACTGGGCCAGCGACCAGTCCTCGGCGGGATCGGTCGCCCGATCACTCAGCGAAATCCCCAGCTTCTGCAGCAGCGTCAGGGTGTCGCTGCCTTGCTTGTTCCAGGGCAGCTCCATCGAGCCGGTGAACGTGCGGTGGTCCTTCCCCCCTTGCTGGCGAAGCGCGTTCCAGTCCTGGGCCAGGCGCTGGGCGGCTTGCTGGGGCTCGGGGTACTTTTGCATGTACTTCAACGTTTCCTGCAACCGCACGGCCCCTTGCACCTGGCAGGGCACCTCGACCTTGAGGTTCCCGTTGCCCGACCCGCTGCGCTGGAACAGGGAATAGGACAGCGATTCGCTCCAGGCACTGGGCACCGGCTGCAACTTCTCGGGCACCAATTGCACCACCAGCTCGATGGTATATTCCACGCTTTGCTGGGGGTTGAGCGGGCCCTCGGAACGCCCCGTGACGGTGATCGTCACCCGGTAGGGCCAGAGCCAGTAGTCCGCATCGGTCGGCTGCAAGCTTGCATCCCCGGCGGTGTAGGAGACGCGGAAACTCCGCCCGTTCCCCAGGGACCGCTCGAAGGAAGTGTCCACCCCGGCCCAGTCCCGCTGGCGAATCTGCCGCAACGCCGCGCTGACCCCGCTCAGGGCGGCTTGCCGGGCCTGATCGCGGTGCGAGGCGTTGCGTTGCAGGAACATCTGCACGCTCTGCGCCTGCAGCAGGGCGAACGAAAGCCCCAGACCAAGCGTCAACACCACCAGCACCAGCACCAGGGCCATGGCGGCCCGGGGAGCCGTCGGGCGGCGGGGACCGGAGGCCGGAGACGGCCACCTTGGACACTTACAGCTCATCGCGGTTCACCTGGTAGTAGCGGGTGGCCGAGCCGAAAAAGGGAAGCACCACCTCCCCCGTCTGCTCGGCCGATTGCGTGCTCAGTTGCAACTCCAGGCTTACCCACACCTGACGCAACCCGGTGGAAGCCGAATACACGCCCTGGGGCCAGGCCACCTGCTGCCAGTCCCGCGTTCCGGCCGCCACCTCCTCCAGCTCCTGCTGCGGGGGAGCCAGCCGCAGCGAAAAAAACACCCCGGCTTGACGCTGGCCTCCTTGGTTGGAAGTGGAAGAGGTGGCACCGGGCGGGGGGGTCTGCTGGATCAGAGGGCTGGGGGTGCTGTTCTGAAGGGGCATGGGCCCGGGGCC
>JALSGI010000836.1 GCA_026982835.1 Planctomycetota bacterium
GGGAGTTTCCCACCGTGCGGATGTGGGGCACGATCGGCTTCATCGTGCCCTTGTGGTTCATCGAAAGCGTGCTGCTGGCCGAAAAGAGCGGCCCGGAGCTGAACCAGGCGCGCGGGGTGGCCCTGGTCGTCTCCGGCCTGGCCGGGCTGCTGATGGCCGCCTACTGCTGGCTGTTGCTTCCGGCCACGCCGCCGGCCAAGGAAGAAAAACGCCGCTTTGCTCCCGCGGCGCTGGTGCCGATGTTCCGCCGCCGCGATTTCCTGGTGCTGGTGCTGGTCAGCTTCGGCATTGCCGTGGTGCACCAGTATTACTTCACGCTGAACAGTCCCTACCTGAAAGCCATGCTCCGCAGCGGGCAGGTGGACCAGGCATGGGAAGGGCGGATCGCCTCGGTGGGGCAGATCGCCGAGATTTTCGTCATGCTGGTGCTGGGGCTGCTGGTCGTGTGGTGGGGCTTCAAGTGGACGATGGCCCTGGGCGCGCTGGCCTACGCCCTGCGTTATGTCATTTTTGCCGTGGCGGCGGCTGCCCCCTGGCCCTTTGCCGCAACCATGAGTCTGGTGGTGCTGGGGCAGGCGCTGCACGGGCTGTGCTTCGGCTGTTTTCTGGCCGCGGCGTTCATGTACATCGACCGCATCACCGCTCCCGATGTGCGCAGCACGGCCCAAAGTTTTTACGGGACGATCGTCCTCAGCCTGGGCTTTGCCCTGGGGGGGACCGTGGCCGGCACGGTGGGCGATTGGTTCACTTTTGCCCCTGGTGCCACACCGCTGCGGGAAACGCTGGGCGTGGCCGCAACCGCAGGCATTTATCCCATGGAAACCGCCGAGGGCCAGGCGCTGCTGCGGGACTGGGCCGGTATCTGGCTTTCCGGGGCGCTGCTGGCGGGGGTGTGCCTGGTGGGGTTCGTGCTGTTTTTCCCTCGCAGGGAGCAGCGAGAACCGGCTGCAAGCTAGCCCGTTTTCAGCTCGCCGGAGAGTTTCTCCTGCACGCTTTGGACCTTCGACTCCAGCCGGCCGCGGTGGCCCTTGCGGTAATCCAGTTTCAGGGTGCAGGAGATGCGGTTGCAGTCCTGGGCCACGGCTTCCACGCAGCGGCGAAACAGATCCAGCACCTGGTCCAGTTCCCCTTCGACAATGGTGCCCATGGCGTGCAGGCGGTAGTCCAGCCCGCTTGCCCGCACGATCTCCAGGCACCGGGCCACCCAGGGACTGACGCTTTCCCCCTTGTCCAACGGCGTGATGCTGAACTCCAGCAGAACCATGAGCAGAGCTCCCGTGTGCCTTTGGTGTGCTATCTGGGGTTGCGTACTTTGGAGCTTCGCCAACTGCCGGCTGACGGCGTGCGGCTCGCCGTGGAGTGTTGTTTTTTCGGCGAGCCGCATCGTCGAGCATGCGGTTGCTTTGGCCGATGGCGCTTATTCTTGCAGCCGCGAGCCGCGGGCGTAAGCCCGCGGAGAACGCAGCGATCATGCGCCGGCTCTCGGTTCGCTCCGGGAGCTTACGCTCCCGGCTCGCCGTGATTTGTTTTTTTGCATCGGTGCGGAAGCACCGGCGCAAGTCGCAAGCCGCTCTCCCCGCACTAACGTGCGGGGCTCTGTATCTCTCCAAGCCCCCATCCCCCCAGGTCTCCAAGCCTCTTCCGCTCCCGGTTCGCTGCTGGTACTGCCCAAAAGCGCGACGATTTGCGGCTACGGCTCGGGATCGCCGAACACGCGGGTGCTTTCTTCCTTCACCACCGGCGCCCGCAGCTCGGCGCTGACCATCTGTACCCGGATGCGGTGATCCCCAGCCCGCACACCGCGGACGCGGATGCGGTAGGTCGTCTGCGCCTTGGGCGAAAGCCGCGGCAGGCGATCAAACAGCACCTGCCGCCCGGCAATGCGGAACCGCACCGGTCCTTCGGCCCCGATGGGCTGCAATCCCTCGGGCAGCAGGGCCACCAATTGCACATCGGTGGCGGCCTTCGTGCCCTGGTTGACCACGGTGATCTCGTAGAATGTTTCGCCGCCTACTTCCACCGGGTCGTCGATGTCGGCCACCTCGAACCGCAAGGCGGCCACCCCCTCCACCTTGATGCGATGCTGCACGCGGTGGATCAGGTCGTGCTGGGCCTTGGCTTCCACCAGCAGCTCGCGCTGGCCCGACTCCTCCGGACGCAGGCGCAGTGTCACCGTCCCCGACTGGCCCGGCGGCAGCTCCACCAGCGACCAATAGACGGTGCGGGTGTTGGCGTCGAACTCGCCGTAGTTGTTCGCTTCCAGGAACTTGAACCCGGGCGGAATCTGCGCGGCCAGCTCGATCTCCTTGGCCGGGGCGGTACCGGGGTTGCTGATGGTGATCTGGTAAGTGGCCTCCCGTTCCAGGTAGCGGAACCGCGGGCCTTTGACGGCCACTTGCAGGGCCGGGGCGATGACCTCGATGGGGTTGCGGGCTTCGTCGCGCAGTTGGCCGTCGCCGCGGGCCACCAGGTGGTTGATCAGCCGCCCCGGCTTGACCGCCTTGAGCGTCAGTTCCAGTTGCCGGGTTTCCTTGGGCTTCAGGTCGCCCACCTCGTACTCCAGCACGTTACCGATCGGGTGCTGGAGCCCCTCGGGCACGTGCTCGGTGAGGATCACCCCGGTGGCCGGGCCGGTACCGGGGTTGGTGATGGTGATCTGCAACGTGACTTCCTGGCCAATGTGGACCTTGCGTGGGGCTTGCACCTGCACGCGCAGCTCGGGCCGGGTGGCCACAGTGCGAGCGGAGCTGGCTGCCGAGTAGCGCACGGTGGCCACCGAGCCCACCTCCCCTTCCACCAGCGGCAGCACTTCCATTTGCACCTGGCGCTGCTCGCCCGGCTGGAGCACATCCAATTGCCAGACCACGCGTCCCCCGGGCTGCACGCGGGCCGCGGGCCGGGTTTGCAGCAGCCGCGTGCCCTTGGGCACTAGGTCGATCACTTCCACGTCGGTAGCCGGCACGCGGCCGGTGTTTTTCACCAGCACCACAAACACCGCCGGCTTGCCGATCTGGATTTCCTCGGGAGCCTGCTTTTCGATCTCTACGCTGGCCGTTTGCGGCCCTTCCCACTGGCGGTTGGGCAGCCCGGTGCCCAACGGGCCGGACTCCTCCGGACTGGTGATTCCCTCCGAAAGCGCCCCTTCCAGCAGCGAAGAGGGTGCGGTTTGCCGGGCCGCGGGAGTTCCGGTCGGAGGCGGCACCGGCTGCGGTCCCCCGGGCAGGCCTGAGCCGGATTGGCCGAAAGGATCGAACGCTCCGGCTCCGCCCGGCGCTTGCTGGGAAGCGGCTCCCGGGGGAGGAAACGCCGAGCCGCCCCGGGGAAGCAATCCGGGAGATTGAGGAGCCGCTTGCTGTGTCGTCGGGGCAGGGGAGCCGCCGGGGAAACTTTCGCCCCGCTGGGGCATAGCGTTTTGCAGCGATGTGGCCCCGGCGGCCTGGTCTGGAAGCGCTTGGACTCCCGGGACGGAGCCGGTCGCAGGCGCCGTTGAGGTCGGGTCGTGTTGGTGGGCATTGGCCGCAGGCGGTTTTGCGGGCAGGGGAGCTTGAGCTGCTTGCCCGGTCCGACCCGCATTGCCCCAGGTGCCGGGGGACTGGCTCGCCTGGGCGGCCGGAGGCATTTGCTGGGCCGAAGCTCCGGACAAGGGCGACGCCTGTGGTGGGGTCGTTTGTTGGACCGGTGGGGATGGTTGCCCGGAAGTCTCCCCCCCGGGGCCTACTCCCGGAAGCAGCTGCCGACCGGAAGCCGCCGGGGGAAGGCGGCCCGGGGCGGCTTGTTGGCTTGGAGGAGGAGGCAACTGCCCGGCGGGGGGTTGCTGGGCCGCTTGGGCTTGTCCGGGCGGTGTTTCACCGGCGGGGGGAAACGGCGGCGGGGGAAGCTGTGCGGCCGATTGGCCGGCGGCGGGACCGCTTGGCGTATGCGCGTGTTGGGTTGCGGTGTTGTCCGAAACCTGGATTAACCGCACCTGGCTGCCGGAGCGGGCGGGGGGAGGCTCCGGGGAAGGCGGCGTTTTTTCCGGCTCAGGGGACGATCCTTCCAAGGCACCTGCCAGCGGCGAGAGCCGGCTGCGGGAATCGGTGCGGTGGTCCTGTTGGCCAGCCGACCAGAGTCGGGAGGCAGAGTTTTTCGGCTTGTCCTTTTCTTTTTGCGACTTCCTCTGGGTGGAAGGGGATTTCTTTTCGGTCAGGGCCTGCTGGTCCTGGGAACGAGCCTTCATGTGAAACAGCACGCCCGCTGCCACGCCCCCCAACAACAGCATGGCCACCGTGCCGGCGATGAGGCGGGCTCGGGAAGCCTGGGGCGGAGTCACCGGGGCAGGATCGGGCGACGGATCGTGTTGGGCCGGAGGGTTCATGGAACCGCTTTCCGCTTTCGTCGAGGGCCGTGGATCGACAGGGCCTCTGCCCACACTCAGGCTCGGCTGTTGCCCAGCCAGATGTCTTCCCCCCGCACCGGGCCCAAAGCCACCAGGCGAGGGCGGAAGTCCGGCGGTATCTAGCAGAAATGCCGCCCTGGGGAAAGACGAGTCGCGGCGTGCTGTCAGTGCCGTCAGCGGTGCCGGATTGCCCTGGAGACGGCGAAGCGGTTTTTGCTACCGTGATCCGCCCTGGGGGAACAGTGCGCAACCCCCGGCCAGGGTATTCCTCCCTGGCCATTTGTCGCCGTGGAAATGACCTCTCCAGATGCCTGTGGGATACCGACACGATGAACCGATCGATGCTGCTGGGCGCGTGGCTGATTGCGGGCAGTTTACTCTCGGGAGCGAGCCTCTGGGCTCAAGGTTCCCAGGGGGAAGCCCAGTGGATCTGGCACCCGGAGTTCACTCCCGGAGAAGTACCCCCCGGCACGTGCTACTTCCGCAAGGAGGTGCATCTGCGCCGTCCGGCCGAAGGTCACGTGTATATCACCGCCCAGGATGAATACGTGCTGTATGTCAACGGTCACCGCATCGGCTCGGGCAACAACTGGCAGGTGTTGGATCGCTACGATATTTCCAAGTACCTGCTTCCCGGGCACAACGTGTTTGCCGTGCAGGCCAGCAACAACCAGCAGGGTCCGGCCGGGCTGGTGGTCCGAATCCTCATCCGCCCCGCCGGAGGTACGTTTACCGCCGTGTGGACCGACTCCACCTGGCTGGCGGCCACCGAGGCTCCCCAGGACTGGTACTGGATGCGGTTTGAGCCGGACCAGTCCTGGAAACGCGCCCGGGAGCTGGGCGAACTGGGATCGGCCCAACCCTGGGGCAATCGCGTTCGCCTGGCCGACGGGCGGCGGGCCACGCGGTTCCAGCTGGCCCGCGGCTTCGGCATCCAGCGGGTACTCTCCCCCCGGCAAACCGGATCAGTCATCGCCATGGCCTTCGACGAGGACGGTAATCTGCTGCTGAGCCGCGAGCGACACGGATTGGCCGTGGCCATCGACCGCAACCGCGACGGGCTGGTGGATACCGTGCGGGAGCTGAAGCTGCCCATCAAGAACTGCCAGGGCATCCTCCCCTTGAACGGGATGCTGTACCTGGTGGGCCAGGGGCCGCAGGGACTGGGAGTCTATCTGGCCGCCCCCCGGGAAGACATCAAACTGCTGCTGCCCATCAAGGGCTCCCCCGGAGAACACGGTGCCCATGCCATCACGCTGGGACCCGACGGCCGCCTCTACGTACTGCTGGGCAACCACGTACAAGTGGATGCCGAAGTGAACCAACAAGGCCCGTACAGCCACTGGTACGAAGGCGACCTGGTGCAGCCCCGCTTCGAGGACGGAGGCGGCCATGCCCGAGGAATCAAGGCCCCCGGCGGCACCATCGTCCGCATGGAGCTGGACGGTTCCCAGGTGGAGCTGTTTGCCGGAGGCTTTCGCAACTGCTACGACATGGCCTTCAACGCTCAAGGGGAGCTGTTCACTTACGAGTCGGACATGGAGTGGGACGTGGGCCTTCCCTGGTATCGGCCCACCCGCGTGCTGCACGTGGTCCGCGGTGGAGAGTACGGGTGGCGAAGCGGCTGGGCCAAGTGGCCTGAGTACTACCTCGACTCTCTGCCCGCGCTGGCTCACACCGGACGCGGCTCACCCACCGGCGTGATGATCTACCAGCACCACGCCTTTCCGGCCAAGTACCGCGGGGCGATGTTCGCCGGGGATTGGACCACCGGGCGCATCCTGGCCGTGTTCCTCCAGCCGCAGGGGGCCGGGTACCGGGCCACTACCGAAGTGTTCGTCCAGGGCAAGCCGCTCAACGTAACCGACCTGGTCCAAGGCCCCGACGGGGCAGTGTACTTCTGCACCGGCGGCCGTGGTACCGAAGGGGGCGTTTATCGCGTGTATTACCGCGGTGTGCCCGCCCGGCGGCCCCAACTGCGAAACATGGCCCAAGCCACCCAGACCAACGTGCTGCAAAACGCCTTCCATCGCAATCTCCTGGCCGACTACCAGGAACAACTAGGGGCCGGCTGGGACCGGCAGATCGTGCAGGCCGTAACCGATCCGGGGCTTCCGCCGCAGCAGCGGGCCGTGGCCCTGGGGTTGATGCACTTGTATGGGCCTTTCCCCAGCCAGGAGCTGTTGTTGCAGTTGGCCGAAAGTCCCGCCCCGGAACTGCGGGCCGCAGCAGCCGTGCAGATGGGCCTCCATCCCACACCTACGCTGCTGGAAAAACTGGTGCAAATGCTTCAGGACCAGCATCCGCTGGTGCAGCGCCGCGCCTGCGAGGCCCTGGCCGAGGCCGGGCACCGCTTCGACGCCCAGGAAGTGCTGCCGCTGCTGGAATCCTCCGACCGCCAGGTGGCCTGGGCCGCCATCCGCCTGCTGCAGACTCTGCCGGTGGAATCCTGGAAGTCGGAAGTCATCCACGCCCGCAACGTGGACCGCTTCACTCACGGAGCTGTTGCCTTGTTGGCCGTCAAGCACGACGCTGAAACCGCAGGGGAAGTGCTCCGGGCCGCCCGAACGTGGATGGACCGCTACGTGACCGATCCGCAGTTCGTCGATCTGCTGCGTGTGACGCAGTTGGCGTTCCACCTGGGCCAACTGGATCGGGCTGAGGCAGGCGATTTGCCCCAGATCCTGGCCGAAGAGTTCCCCGCCGACCCCAAGGCCAATCCCCCCTGGGGGGAGCGGATCAATCGCGAGCTGGTGCGGCTGCTGGCCCACTTGGAAGAAACATCCATGATGGATCGCTACCTGGAGTACCTGGGCCAGGCCCCGGCTCCTCAGCGGTTGCACCTGTTGATGCATGCCCCGTGGTTCCACCGGTTCTGGCACGGCCCGCCGCTGGAGCAGCTACTGGAGGAAGCCCAGCGTGCCGGAGAGCTGGAAGGCGGTTTCAGCCTGGCTCGCTACGTCGAGAACGCCGTGACGCGGCTGGTCAAGAGGATCGATCCCCAAACGCACCCGGCCCTCCTGGCCCGCGGGGCCAGATGGCCCACGGCCGCCCTGGCCGTGCTACGCATCTGGGCCGACAAGCCGCTGGAAGAGGAGCAGGTGAACCAGGTGATCGCCCTGGACGAGCAGCTGGTGGGCGTTCCGGACACCGAAGCCTATCGGCGGCTCAAGATTGCCGTGGTGGCGGTGCTGGGCACCGCCGAGCGCCCGGACGCCCGAGACTACCTCCGTCGCTTGTTCCACGAGCAACCCCAGCGGCGGATCGTGGTGGCCATGGCCCTGGCTCAGCGTCCTGACGAGCAGAGCTGGCCGCTGCTGATTCGGGCCTTGCCGCTGCTGGAGGGGCACGCGGCCGACGAAGTGCTCACTCACCTGGCCCAGTCGCCCGGGGAGTCGGACGATCCGGAAGTGACACGGCAGGTGATCCTGGCTGGTTTGCGTGCAGGCCCGCAAGGCCGCAAAGCTGCGGCGGAGATTCTCCAGGCATGGCACGGCCCGCTAGAGCAAGAACCAGAAGCCGCTCAGAAGCATCCGCTGGCCGCCTGGCAGCAGTGGTTTCGCCGTCGCTGGCCCAAGCTCCCGCCGCCGCAGCTGCCCAAGAGCCACGGGCGGCGCTGGACCATGCAGGAGCTGGCCCATGCCCTCCAGCGCGGCGTGCCCGAAGGCTCCCCCCAGCGCGGAGCCCAGGTGTTCGCCAAGGCCCAATGCGCCAAGTGCCACCGCTTTGGCTCGCGGGGGGCGGCCTACGGGCCGGACTTGACCACGCTGGCCCAGCGGTTCCACAAGCGGGAAACCCTCCAGGCGATCCTCTACCCCTCGATGGTCGTCTCGGACCAGTATCAGCTGGTGGGCGTGGTAACCGACTCGGGCCGAGTCTATCAGGGGATGATCGTTTCCCGCGGCCCGGACCAACTGGTGCTGTTGGACT
Organism: Planctomycetota bacterium; assembly: GCA_026982835.1. Lineage (GTDB taxonomy): Bacteria > Planctomycetota > Planctomycetia > Pirellulales > S012-138 > S012-138. Next base: position 8,306 of record JALSGI010000836.1, read on the forward strand.
CCACCGGGCAGCGAATCGGCATCCCACGCGATGCAATCGAGCGGATCGAAGTGCTCCCCTCCTCCCCCATGCCCGAGGGACTTCTGGACCGCCTCACCTTGCAGGAGATCATGGACCTGTTCGCCTACCTGTACCAGGAACCTGCGCTGACCACCTCCCGGCCCGGCTCCCGGCGGTAGCCAGGCGGCAGGGCCGCAGCCACGGGGAGCTTCCGCTCCAGTGCAAGAAAACAGATCACGGCGAGCCGGGAGCGTAAGTTCCCGGAGTGTGCGCACGTCAGCGTGTGGGTCTTGGGTCTTGGATCTTGGACGAGGAGCCCCCCGCGTAAGCGGGGGGAGGCGGCGAGAGGCGGCTTGCGGCTTGCGCCGTGCGCTTTTACGCCGGTGCTTCCGCACCGGGCAGGAAAAAGCGTGTTTTGTGGAAAACAACGTACCTGGTGGACTTGCTTTGATTCTTGCAACGGCGAGCCGCCGGCGTAAGCCGG
>JALSGI010000837.1 GCA_026982835.1 Planctomycetota bacterium
CCTTATTCCAGCCTCCCAAGACTCAAGACCCAAGACCCAAGACCCTTTTGCCTGGGGCATCAAGACCGCCTGGCTGGCGGCCAATCCCCAGGTGCGTACCGCCTGGCACCGGCTGTTTCCCGGTTCGCGGTGGATCGTGTGCCTCCGGGATGCGGTGGCCACCTACCGGTCGCTGCGGCAGACGTTTTGCCCGGAGATGCAGCCTGAGGAGTTCGCCCGGCGGTGGCACGAGGTGCGTTTGTTTCTGGAGGCGGAGCCGCAGCGTTGCTGGCACTTCGACCTGGACCGCTGGCGGCAAGCGCAGCCGCAGCAGAGGCGCCGCTGGATGGAGGAGGTGCTCCAGTGGCTGCAACTAGAGCCGGAACCGGCAGTGCTGGAGGCGGCCGAGGCGTTTCCGCAGGTCAACCGGGCCTTGGAGCCAGGGAAGCGACCCCATGTATCCGAGCTGGATTTAGAGCGCGTGCGGCAGCTGTGTGGGTGATAGAAGCGACATTACCTTTGCCCGCGTAAGCTGGCAGCCAACTTTTCCATGCGTTTTTCGGCCTTGTAATCGGCCACCACCAGAACGGCCCAAACGGCGGCAAGGGGCCAGCCGATCAGAGTAAGCATCAACACGATGCAGAGGATTCCCTGGAACACCTTGCCGCAGGTGAACATGGCCAGTGGCGGCACCAAGAGGGCGAGCAGGTAGCGCACTTTTCACGTTCCCTGTGACGGGGACGATTTAGAAACTTTGCCGGACTTTCTTTTGCCCGCAATTTCATCCTCATGCAAAGCAACCCCATTAAAAGGTATTGGAGCAGGGGTTTCCGGTCAAATACATAGGCAGTTTTTCGTAGGCGGGAGAGCCGATCAAAAGGGGACGTTTCCGGCAAGGGGACGGGCAGCGGATTGGCACCCGCGGACAAAAAGGGGCAAGGCCCGGTGGGTTCCTACCCCACGGCCCGTTCCAGAAAGTTGCGCGTGATGCGTTGCACGCGGGGATCGGGTCCGTGGGGGCGGGTGTAGTGGCTGGCAGGCAACAGGTGGCCCGGAGGGCTGGAAAGCCCCTGGGCCCAGAAGATGGTGGCCGCGTTAAAGACCCAATTGCCCTTGGGCCCCGGGTACACGGTGGCGGTGTAGGTGGCGGTTTTGTCGGCGGAGTTTTTGGTGGTGCCGCTGGCCACCACTTCCAGCCCAGGCAGCGAAGCCGGATCCCCGTGGAACTCCCAGCCCACCAGCCCGGGAATGGCCTCGCCGTTTTTCATGCCCGTCCCCTCGAACAGCCAGTGGTCGGCGCGGCGGACGATCCAATCGGCCCCGCCGTTGAAAGGGCTGACGGTTCTGGCCCCGATAATCAATGCCTCGTTGGGTCCTTCCAGGGGGAAGGGGCCCATGTAGCCTCGCTCGGCCGGAGAGACGCCGCCGAAACGCCCGGCGCGGGTGATCGTGCGCTCGGGCCGCCCGCGGCTGTCGGGCCCGTAGGGCGATACGAAACAGCAGGTGTTGCCTGAGAGAAACCCCACACTCACCCCGGCCTGGATCGCCTGCTTGACATGCTGGTATTGCTCCAGCGACCAGTACTCGTCGTGCCCCACGGAGAGGAAGCAGCGGGCGCGGGTCAGGGTATCGGCGCTGCGATGCACGTCCAGGTTGGACACATAGGTGACGTCGTAGCCGTGCTGTTCCAGCCAGTAGGCCAGCGGGAACTCCCACAGCAGAAACTCGCCCGAGCCCAGCGAAAGCGGAGCATCCAGTATCTGGCAATACTTGGCATAGGGGCGGTTGAAGCTCACCCGCACCCCGGCTTTCAAGGCCCAAGGCCTGGTGCCGTCGTTGTAGAGGGAGAACTGGTCGGGCCAGCGGTTATAGGCTTGCCAGGTGTTGTCGGAGCACTGGAAGACGATTTGAGCGGGGCGCTGGTCGCGGAGGATGAACACCACGTAGCTTTGGTAGGCGTGGACGCGGGTCTTGGGGTTGTTGGCCTGCGGCAGCCGGGTGAGCTTGATCAGGTAAACGCCGCTGGTCCAGCTCGGGGGGATTTCCAGCTCGAAGCTGGGTTCCCACTGGCAGTCGCGAAGGCGTTCTTTTCCCACGGGCGGGTCCGGCTGGCGTCGGCCCTGGAAGGGACCCAAGTGGAGCAGGTGCCGCCCGCCGGTGCCGCCGTAGTAGCCCAGGCGATACACATCCGCCTCGAACGTCCCCGGGGGATGGAGCGAAACCATCACCTGAAGTTTTTCCCCGGGACGGATGCTGGTGTGGGAAGCGTAGCCTTCCACCAGCGAGCAGCGCAAGGGGCGCGAGCCGCCGTCGGTCCGCACGTAGGTGAGCTGCCACTGGGTGGTGCCGGGTTGCTGGTTTTCTTCGACGATGGGGTTGTCGTTTCGGGCGGCGGCGCGGCTGCGTCGCAGCACTCCGGCCAGCGAGGGCAGCAGTCCCCAGGCGGCGGTCCAAGCGAACCAGCCCCGGCGGGACAGTTTACCTCCGGCGGGGGGGTGCGCGGCGGTCATGGTCTTTTCCCTCATAGACAAGCAGGAAAAAGCAATTAGAATCGCCATCAACACCTCCAGCATTTCCCGGCATACGCTGGAACGTCAAGTTTTTGTCCCCAGGGGGGGAGCCCTGCGGGTACCCTACGTGTGCCGGGCCGTGGTGAAGAACATCTCCTTCCCTCTCGTCCCAAGGAGCGTACCATGCACCGACTGTTCGCTGCCGCTTTGGCGTGGAGTTGCTGGTTGGGACTGGTGGTTTCGGCGTGGGCTCAAAGTGCGAAAACTCCGTTGGATGAATACGTTCACCGGCCCGATCCCAGCTACCGCTGGAAGGTGGTCCGCACGGCCCGCGACGGCAACTTGACTGTGTTCGTGGTGGACATGATCTCCCAGAGCTGGCGCAGCCCGAAGGAAGTCAACCGCACCCAGTGGCAGCACTGGCTGATCGTCCTGGTGCCGGACAAAGTAAAATACGACACGGCGCTTCTTTACATCGGCGGGGGGCGCAACGGGGGCCGGCCGCCCGGGGGAGCCGATTCCATGCTGCACATGATCGCCAAACGTTCCGGCGGTGTGGTGGCCATGCTGCGGATGGTGCCCAACCAGCCGCTGGTGTTCCACGGAGACGGCAAGCCGCGGGTGGAGGACGACCTGGTCTCCTACACCTGGGTGCAGTATCTCAAAACCGGCGATCCCACCTGGCCGGCCCGAAACCCCATGGTCAAATCGGCCGTGCGGGCGATGGACACCATCACGGCCCTGCTGGCCCAGAAACAGGCCGGAGGGCACCGCGTGGATAAGTTCGTGGTGGCCGGGGCCAGCAAGCGCGGCTGGACCACCTGGCTTACCGGCGCGGTGGATGATCGTGTGGTGGCCATTGCTCCCATCGTCATCGACGTGCTGAACATGCAGCGTTCGATGCATCATCACTGGGCCGCTTACGGTTTCTGGGCTCCGGCGGTGGACGACTACGTGCGCACGGAGATCTTCTCCTGGTTCGGCAGCCAGGAGCTACTGAACCTGCAAAAGCTGGTCGATCCCTACTTCTACCGCCACCGGCTCCGCAAGCCCAAGTACATCATGAACTCCGCCGGCGACCAGTTCTTCCTCCCCGACTCCTCGCAGTTCTACTTCGACGACCTGCCCGGCGAGAAGTACCTGCGCTACTACCCCAACTCCGATCACGGGCTCAAGGGGACCACCGCCCCGCAGGACCTGCTGGCCTGGTTCGTGATGATCGCCCGGGGCACGCCGCGGCCGAACATCACCTGGCGATACCGCGACGCCCACACGCTGGAAGTCACGGCCAGCACCGCCCCGGTGAAGGTGCTGCTGTGGCAGGCCACCAACCCGGAAAAACGCGACTTCCGCCTGGAGGCGCTGGGTCCCAAGTACGTCTCCCGGCCGGTCGAGCCGACCGGACACGGCGTGTACCGGGTGCGGGTTCCCGATCCCCCGCAAGGCTGGACCGCCTACTTTCTGGAGTTTGCCTTCGACGTGGGAGCCGGGGTGCCGTGGCACATCACCACTCCGGTGCGGGTGGTGCCTGAGACGCTGCCGTTCAAGAACAAAAAGTTCCCCATGACTCGCGGCACCCGACCGGCCCGAAGCCTCCCAGCCGGAAGCGGCATGGGCCGGTAAGAGGGCTTGGGTCTTGGGTCGTGGGTCTTGAGGAGCCCCGCACGTTAGTGCGGGGAGAAACAGAATCGGCTTGCGGCTTGCGCCGTGCGGCCTGCGCAGGGTGCTTCCGCACCGGGCAAGAACAAGCGTTTCTTCTTGCAACCGGCGAGCCGCCGGCGTTAGCCGGCGGTTGGCGAGCCGGGAGCGTAAGCTCCCGGAGGGCGTGGGGGCGTGTAGGCTTGGGGGCTTGGAGGCGTGGCGAGCCGCGGGCGTAAGCCCGCGGTTGTATTGCTTATCCTCTCCGGGAGCTTACGCTCCCGGCTCGTCGAGTGAGGACTTGGACATCGGTTCCGGGCGGAAGCGGCGCAGCAGGTAGCGTAGTCGGCGGCGGGGCTTGCGGCTCCGGCGGCGTAGGCGCCGGGTCAGCTCCTCCACCGGCGCCACGGCCCCCAGCAGGCACAGCTCCCGGCGGTGATGATGCAACTGTCGCAGCCGCACCACGGGAAAGCCCCAACTGTGCACCCGCTGCCGGTACTGCTCGCATTGATCCACCAGCGCCCAGTCGGTCAGCTTGAGCGTAAGTAGCATGCCCAGGATGGACACATCGGGGCGGGTGACGATGTCCTCCACCACGTCGAGCGTGTAGCGGGGCGTGACGTTCATGTCGGCAAACAGCCACTGCACGCCCCGGTAAACGCGGCGAGGGACGTAGCGGGCCCGGCGGCGGATGTGCACGAAGCGGGGATGCTGGAGCACGCGGGGATGGATTGGGGCCGGATCGATTCCCAGCACCTTCACGCCGCGGCGCAGCAGCGCCTGGCTGGCCCCACCCGGGGCCGCGCCCAGCTCGGCCGCCACCTGGCCCCGGCCCAGCGGCAAGCCGGACCACCGCAGGACCTCCTCCATTTTCAAGTACGCCCGCGAAACGGCTTCCTCGGGCAGGCGCACGCGACTGAAACCGCCCGGCCAGCGCGTGGTGGGGCACCTGGTGGCCCGATGCACCCCCAGCAGCCACCGGCCTGGGTCCACCCGCATCACGTCCAGCACCACGGCACCGGGAGCCACCCAGGTGCGAAGCTTCCTGGGGGCAAGCCCGCAGCGCAAAAGCTCCGCCGCGTGGATGTCTTCCGGGGTCACACCCGGCTCGTAGTCGAAGTGCCCCGGCGGCTGCTCGTCCCGGCTCCAGACATGCAGCCCCGTGCAGCCGAACTGCTGGATGGCTTCCTGGGCCGCGGGCAGGAGCTGCTGCGGCTCCGGGGCCTGCAGCACGCCCAGGGAGAATCCCCAACAGCGGGCCAGCACCAGTTGGGGCGGTTGCTGCCACAGGGAGGGGGCCTCCTCCGGGGGGAGCTTGAAGGTCACCAGCCCGGGGCGGCCGAACGCCACGCGCCAGCGGGGGAACCGCCGGGCCACTTCCTGCTTCAGCGCCGTTTCGGCCCCGTGCTGGCAAGTGAGAAAAACAAACGGCGGCAGGCTGGGGGTCATGGCAGGTTGCGGGTCCGCAAGCCGGAGGAGACTGGGAAGGGTGCTGCACCCAGGGTAACGCGCTTCGGCCCCTGCGCAAACCGCCGCGGTGCCCCCGGAAATGCTTGCCAGGGGCACCCTGGGGGCGATATGGTAGAAGGTGCGGGGGAAGAGGTCGGTTTGCCCCCCGGCAAGGCACATCCTGCAACAGCTTCGTCCTGCACCAGCGCCCCGGTGGCCGCCAGGGCGTGCGCTTCCCCGGGAACAGGTGGCCGTATGCTTGCGTATCTGGTGATTCGTGACGGCGCCCACTGGACCGACGTGTTCCGCCTGGTGCCGGGCCAGCCGGTTCGGATCGGGCGGGCGCCGACCAACGACATCGTCATCACCGACGAGCGGTGCAGTCGCAACCACGCCGAGCTGCTTTACACGCAGCAAGGGTGGGTGCTGCGGGATCTGAACAGCCGCAACGGCACCTCGGTAGGAGGCCGCCTGATCGAGCACGACTACCACCTCCAGCCGGGGGACGTGATCCGTATCGGCCGCAGCCAGCTGGCCTACGTGCACGACTTGAGCACGGCGTTTCCCGATTCGGCCGGGATCGGCCAGCGGGTGGCCAATCCGACCACCCAGCCGGTGAGCCAGGACACCGAGGATTCCCTGGTGTTCCAGGAGCCGGAGCCGACCACCATCACCCATCGCCGGGAGGACACCAGCTTTTTGCGTTCCGAGGGCACCTCGGCCCGCGCCGCCCACGCCGAGGTGGGCACGCAGTTGTACCAGCTTTCCTTCCAGCTGGCCGTGCGGCTGGCCCAGGCCGAAGCCGTGGAGTCGCTGTGCCAGTTGGTGTTGCAGTGGTTGTTCGAGAAGATTCCGGTGGACGCCGGGGCGGTGCTGCTGTTGCCCCGCAAAGGGGGGAGGAACCTCGGCCCGGAGGATCTTGCCGTGGTGGCCCACCAGACCCGCGGCCAGCAAAACTACCACCCCGTCTCCGCGTTCCTGGCCGAACGGGTGCTGCGGGAAGCAAGCGGCATCCGCGCCTGCAACGTCCAAGGGGACAGCACCCTGAGCAGCCGCGACAGCCGCGGCAACTTGCCGGCCGATACCGTGCTTTGCGCCCCGGTGCAGCACGAAGGCCCGGTGCTGGGACTGGTCCACCTCTACACCACCGAGCCCAACCACGTCCTGAGCGAGGAACACCTGGACGTGACCCTGGCTGCGGCCAAAACGCTGGCCGTGGCCCTGGGCAACCTGGAACACGTGCGGCACCTGAGCGAAAACCTCTCCCAGATCAAGCTGGAAAACGAACAACTGCGGCAGCAGTTGGGAGTGGAGAGCGAGATCGTGGGCCGCTCGCCGGTGATCCGCCAGGTGACTGAAAAAATCGCCCGTGTGGCTCCCACCAGGTCCACCGTGCTCATCCGCGGCGAGAGCGGGGTGGGCAAGGAGTTGGTGGCCCGGGCCATCCACTTTTCCAGCCCCCGGAAAAACAAGCCCTTTATCTGCCTCAACTGTGCCGCGTTGAGCGAAACGCTGCTGGAGAGCGAACTGTTCGGCCACGAGCGGGGGGCGTTCACCGGGGCCACCAGCCGCCGGTTGGGCAAGTTCGAGCTGGCCGACGGCGGCACACTGATGCTGGACGAAATCGGCGAAATGAGCCCCCAGCTTCAGGCCAAGTTCCTGCGGGTGCTGGAAGGCCATCCCTTTGAACGCGTGGGCGGCACCGAGCTGGTGAAGGTGGACGTGCGGGTCATCGCCGCCACCAATCGCAACCTGGAAAAAGAGGTCGAACGGGGCAACTTCCGCCGCGACCTGTTCTTCCGCCTCAACGTGGTGGAAATCTACATCCCGGGCCTGCGCAAACGCCCCGAGGACATCCCCATCCTGGCCCACTACTTTCTGGAAAAATACAACGCCGAGCTGGGCCGCAAGATCAAGGGTTTTACTGATGCGGCCTTGGAGCAGATGCTCCGCTACCGCTGGCCGGGCAACGTGCGGGAGCTGAAGAACGTGGTGGAGCGGGCCTGCGTGCTCTGCGAAGGGGACTACATCGACGTGCACAACCTCACCCTCTCCAAGCTCTCCACCGCCGGAGAGACCTCCGAGCTGGTGGTCACCCACCCCAAGACCTATGTGGCCATGTCGCTGGCCGAGGTGGAGAAGCGGCATATCGAGGCCACGTTGCGGGCCACCGGCTGGAACAAAAGCCAGGCGGCGGCCATCCTGGGCATCGAACGCTCCACACTGGACCGCAAGATCCGCCGCTATGAAATCCAGCGGGAACATCCCCTGATGAAGCAGTCCTGATCGGCCACGCCGCCCCCCGGAGCTTGTGCTCCCGGGGAGCTGTTTAACCGCCGGCTGACGCTGGCGGCTCGCCGTTTTTATCTCCGCCGACTGAAGTCGGCGGCTCGCCGGTTCGAGAATAAGCGCTTGTTCTTGCTGCGGTGCGGAAGCACCACCGCAAGACCCAAGGCCCACGACCCAAGACCTCTGGAGCGGAAGCTCCGGCGAGCCGGCGAGCCGCGTGCGTGAGCACGCGGTTGATACGGTTTGTGGTCGTTGCTATGCTGGCCAACCGCCGGCTCACACCGGCGGCTCGCCGTTTGATGTATGAGTCGGCGTTTTTTCTTGCTTTGGCGAGCCCCCGGCTTTAGCCGGGGGAGAGCCAAACAAGCGCATTGCGTTATTTTTCTCCGCGGGCTGACGGTGCGCGGCTCGCCAAGCCCCCAAGCCTCCAGGCCTCCAAGCCCTCCCCCCGCTAACGCGGGGGGCTCTTGTTGGGCAAGTTGACGCTCTTTCTTGCCCCGGAGCGGAAGCTCCGGCGCACGGCGCAAGCCGCATAGCGCAAGCCGATACCGCCCCTCCCCGCACGGACGTGCGCACGCTCCTCCGCGGGCTGAAGCCCGCGGCTCGCCGTTTGGTGTGTGAGTCGGCGTTTTTTCTGGCTTTGACGAGCCGCCGGCTTTAGCCCAAACTTCCCCCTCCTTGGCGACGCAAATCCTTGGTTGCCCCGGGGTTGTGAAAATCGTCCTGTGCGCCGGCTGACTACGGGGAAGCCCCCGGCTGGGTTGGGCTGATGCCCAGTAGCTCAAAAGCCCTCGCCTGCAGAGGCGTGGGACGGGATTGCATCCAAAACGGTTGTGCCTCCTTGGCAGAGGCCAACTGCACCTGGTTGCTGGTAAGCGTGCCCAGCTCCGCAAGCAGCCCCTGGAAACTCTGCGCCG
>JALSGI010000838.1 GCA_026982835.1 Planctomycetota bacterium
GCCTCACCATGAGGAGGGTGAGGAGGCACTGCCCGCCCCGCTGGCGCACCATGCCCCGGTGTGGGGCCTGCTGGCGGCGGAGGTGCGCGAGGACGACGAGAACATCGTCGTCCGGCTGGAGGTGCCGGGGATGGATGAGCGGGATTTCGATATCCAGGTCGTGGGGGATGGTCTGCTGATCACGGGCGAGAAGCGCTACCAGCGGGAGGAGAAGAGGGGCAGCTACCACATCATGGAGCGGGCCTACGGCCGTTTCCAGCGCCTGATCCCGCTGCCGCATCCGGTGCGGGAGGAGGAGGCGAAGGCCCGTTATCGCAAGGGTGTGCTGGAGATCACGCTGCCCAGGCTGCAGCCGCAGGGGCGGCGCCGCATCGAGGTGACGGCGGACTGAGGCGTCCCGCGCGGGAGGCGGCCGCTCAGGGCCGGATCAGCCAGGCCTCCTCCCGCAGCGCGCTCAGCCCGCGCTGGCGCAGCCCCGGCTCCTCCTCCAGGATTTCACGGGAGAGCAGGGGCTGTACCTTGGCGGCGCCGTCGAACAACGCCCGCACCTCCTCCTCCTCTACGGAGAAGGGCGGTCCCTCCATCTCCCCCCCTGGATAGACCAGGGTGACGAGCAGCATGCGCGCCCCCGTCGGCAGCAGCTCCAGCAGGCGCTGGGCGTAGCGAGGGCGCATGTGCGGGGGGAACGCCACCAGCGCGGCGCGGTCGTAGGCCAGGGTGCAGCGGTGCACGTCGACGGGCTCCAGCTCGAAGAAGTCGCCGCAGTAGAGCGTGAAGCCGGTGGCATCGTGCCGGCTCAGGTTGCCCGAACGCAGGCTCCGGTAGCGCAGGCCGTTATCGCTGAAGAAGCTCTCCACCGCCAGCGGGCTGAGTTCCACCCCGGTGACAGGATGACCCTGCTCCTGCAGCCAGAGCATGTCCATGCTCTTGCCGCACAGCGGCACGAAGACATGCTCTCCCGGTCGTGGGGTCAGCCGCGCGAAGCAGCGACGCAGGGTCTCGTTCACCCGCCCCTGGTGGAAGCCGATCTGGCCCTCCTGCCAGCGCTGGTGCCAGAATTCCGGTTCCATGCCCGAGCTGCCCCTATTGCAGGCTCAGGAGCCGTTCCCGCCGCTTGAACTGCCCCTTGAGGAAGGCCATCTGGTCGGAAAGGATGCGCCGGTTGCACAGGGCCAGGTACTCCGCCCAGTTGGGGACGTAGGGCACCGCCAGCAGTTGCAG
>JALSGI010000839.1 GCA_026982835.1 Planctomycetota bacterium
AGAAGCGGACCTGATCGTGCTGGGCACCCACGGCCGCAGCGGACTGTCGCGGCTGCTGATGGGCTCGGTGGCCGAGGCGGTGGTTCGCCAGGCCCCTTGCCCCGTGCTGACGATCAAGCAACCGCGCAAAGCCGCTCCGCAGGCCCCCGCCCAGGAAGAAAAAACCGGAAGCTAAGCGCCCCTGCGGCCAATCCCCCACAGGCGATGGGACCATATCCCGCGGCTCTCCCCCCGGCTGAAGCCGGGGGCTCGCCCCGAACCTAGGACCCCCGGCCATGTCCGACCCTTGGAATCGACTGCGTAGCCTCCGCGTGGCCGACGTGATGCACGCCCCGGTGATCGTGCTCCAGCAGCACCAGAGCATGGCCGAGGCGGCAGGAGTGTTCCTCCAGCACGGGATCACCGGAGCCCCGGTGGTGGACGAGAAGGGGCACGTGGTGGGCATCTTGTCGGCCACGGACTTTGTTCGCCGCGAGGCCCGGGCCTGCCAATGTCCCCCCACCCGGCTCTCCCCGGTGGAGTACCAGGTGGTGCACGAGGAGCCGTGCGGGCCGGTGCACATCGAAGAAACCGGCGAAGACCGCGTCGTCACCCACATGAGCCGCGGCGTGCAGACCATAGCGGCCACGGCTTCCTTGCTTCAGGCCGCCCGGGCCATGTGCGCCGAACACATCCACCGTCTGGTGGTGCTGGATGCCCGCGGGGCTCCCCTGGGCGTGCTCACCTCGCTGGACCTGGTGGCCGTGCTGATGCAAGCGGCCGAAGAAGCCGCCCAGGCGGAAGAAGACCCGAACCCCTAACACCTTCGCCCAGGAGGAAACCATGCCACGCATGCTCGCCATGGCGATTCTGACTCTCGGTCTCTTGAGCCTGCTGATCGGCTCGCTGGGGGTGGCCCAAACCCCGCCGATGAACTCCCCCAAGCCGTTCATGCAACGCAAGCTGGTCCATGCCCAAAAGGTGCTGGAAGCCATTGCCCTGGAGGACTACCAGCGGATCGAGCACCATGCCCAACAGCTCAGCCTGCTCAGCCAGGCGGCCACCTGGAACGTGATCAACACGCCGGAGTACCTGATGCACAGCCGCCAGTTTCGCCGGGCGGCCGAACGGATGCGCGACGCGGCCAAGCAAAAGAACCTGGACGCGGCCACGCTGGCCTACGTGCAGATGACGCTCAAGTGCGTGGAATGCCACCAGCACGTGCGCAAGGTGAAAACCGCC
>JALSGI010000840.1 GCA_026982835.1 Planctomycetota bacterium
CAACCGGCGAGCCGGGAGCACGAGCTCCCGGAGGAGAACCGAAAAACGCCGCTTCGCCAATTGGCTCCGCGAGTTGACACTCGCGGCTCGCGGCTGCAAGAACCAGCGCCAGCGGCAATACAACCGCGTGCTGACGCACGCGGCTCGCCGGACGAGCATCGACTCGTTTTTGCTTGGAAACGCTCCGTCTTATGCCAGCACGCTAAACACGTACACAGAAGCGGAAATTCGGTTGCGGTTTTTCCCGCGGCGCGCCCACAATCAAAACGTGTGCCTTTCTGGTGGAGAGTTCCTGACAGCCGAAAAAGGGGGGAATCATGCCGCGGAAGCAACCGCTGGGGCTGGTGCTTTCCCGGCGCCGCTTGCTGCACTGGGGGGCGTTGGCTCCCCTGGGGCTCACTTCGGACGTGCTGGACCAGTTGCGCAGCCAGGCTGCGGCCCAGGGCAACACCACCCCACACCGGCACAACGCCTGCGTGTTTTTGTTCCTCTTTGGCGGTCCCAGCCAGATCGACCTGTGGGACATGAAGCCGCAGGCTCCGGTCGAAATCCGCGGCCAGTTCCGCCCGGCGGCCACGCGTGTGCCGGGCGTGCAGATCTGCGAGCACTTGCCCCGGCTGGCCCGGGTGATGGACCGCCTGTGCTTGATCCGCTCGATGACGCACCGGATGAACGTGCACGGGCCGGCCATCAGCGAGGTGATGACGGGCCGCCCATACCCCTTCCCGCCCACCACCGACCAGGAACGCCCCGAGGACTGGCCTTCGCTGTCGGCGATGGTCACCCGCTTTGGTCGCCCGCAGCGGGGGTTGCCCCCGGCGGCGGTGCTCCCCTGGCATTTGCAGTTTCCGGCCCAGCCGCGCTTGATCGCCGGGCAGCGAGCCGGTCGGATGGGCCGGGCCTACGATCCCCTGCTGCTTCCCTTGGAGCCGGACCAACAAGACGCCACGGCCCGAGCATTCCGCCTGCCGCCGCACCTTTCGGCCGCTCGGTTGCAGCGCCGCCGGGAGCTGTGGCGGCGGCTGGACTCCCCGCCCCCGGCCCTGGCACGCTCCCCTGGGGCCCGCACCTGGGAGCAGTTCCAGCTGCAGGCCCTGGACCTGCTGGCCCAAGGGGCCGGACGTGCCCTGGACCTGCGCAAAGAGCCCGACTCACTCCGCCGCCGCTACGGCAACACCACCGTGGGCCAAAGCCTGCTGCTGGCCCGGCGACTGGTCGAAG
>JALSGI010000841.1 GCA_026982835.1 Planctomycetota bacterium
AGAGGGCGAGCAGGTGGGGGAGCGTTACGCGCGGGCGTTTTTGCGGGCGGCCCAGCACGCCGACAATGTGGACGAGCTGGTGGAGGAGCTGGAGCAGTTCGTGGCCCAGGTGTTGATGAAACACCCCCGAATCTACGAAGTGCTCAGCTCCCCGCTCATCTCCTCCCAGGAGCGCATCCAGCTGCTGGAGAAGGCCCTGCGGGGCAAGGTTTCCCGCTTGGTGCTCAACTTCCTGCGGGTGGTGGTCGAGCACGAGCGGATGCGGCACCTGGTGGAGATCGTCGATGCCGTGCGGCGGTTGCTGGACCAGCAGCGGGGGCGGGTGCGGGTGTGGGTCCGCACCGCCGCCGAGCTCTCCCCGCAAGAGCAGGAACAACTGCGGCAAGCCTTGCGGCAGCGGCTGGGCAAGGAGCCGGTGCTTTCGGTGCAAGTGGACCCAAGCCTCATCGGCGGCTTGGTGGCCCAAGTGGGCGATACGGTCTATGACGCTTCCGTCGTGGCCCAACTGAGTCGAGTACGATCCCAAATCGTGGACAGGTGCATCCATGAAATTCAAAGTCGATGAAGTGGTCTCCGTGCTGGAGGCCGAAATCCAGAACTTCGAGGCCCAAGTCGATGTACGCGACGTAGGGCGCGTGCTGGAGGTGGGCGACGGCATCGCCCGCATCTACGGCCTCTCCGGGGTGATGGCCGGGGAGATGGTCCAGTTTCCAGGCAACGTCTATGGGCTGGCCTTCAACCTGGAAGAGCACTCCGTGGGGGCGATCATTCTGGGCGATTACCTCGCCATCCGCGAGGGGGACGAAGTCCGCTCCACCGGTCGGCTGCTCAGCGTGCCGGTGGGCGAGGCGGTGATCGGCCGGGTGATCGACCCGCTGGGCAACCCCCTGGACGGCAAGGGCCCCATCGTTACCGACCAGCGCCGCCCGGTGGAAACGGTGGCCCCCGGCGTGGCCCAACGCCAGCCGGTCTGCGAACCGCTGCAGACCGGTATCAAGGCCATCGACTCGATGACGCCCATCGGCCGCGGGCAGCGGGAGCTGATCATCGGCGACCGCAAGACGGGCAAGACCACCATCGCCATCGACACGATCCTCAACCAGAAGGACACCGGCGTAAAGTGCTTCTACGTGGCCATCGGCCAGAAGGAGTCCACCGTGGCCGGTGTGATCGACGTACTGCGCACTCACGGGGCGATGGACTACACCACGGTAATTACCGCCGGGGCCTCCTCGCCGGCGGCCTTGCAATACATCGCCCCCTACGCCGGCTGTGCGATGGCCGAGTACTTCATGTACCAGGGCGGGCACACGCTGGTGATCTACGACGACCTTTCCAAGCAGGCGGTGGCCTACCGGCAGTTGTCGCTGCTGATGCGGCGTCCGCCGGGCCGCGAGGCCTATCCTGGGGACATCTTCTACTGCCACTCCCGGCTGCTGGAACGGGCAGCCAAGCTCAGCGACGAGCTGGGGGGCGGCTCGCTTACCGCATTGCCCATCGTGGAAACCCTGGAAGGGGAAGTTTCGGCCTACATCCCCACCAATGTGATCTCCATTACCGACGGGCAGATTTACCTGCAGCCGGACCTGTTCTTCGCCGGCATCCGCCCGGCAATGAACGTGGGGATTTCGGTTTCCCGGGTGGGCGGGGCCGCCCAGATCAAGGCCATGAAAAAAGTGGCCGGCGGGTTGCGGCTGGACCTGGCCGCATTCCGCGAGCTGGAGGCGTTCGCCCAGTTGGGCACCGAGCTGGACCCGGCCACCCAGGCTCGGCTGGACCGCGGCTACCGCATGGTCGAGCTGCTCAAGCAGAACCAATACTCGCCGATGAACGTGGTGGACCAGGTGATGGTCATCTTCGCCGGCACTCGCGGCCACCTGGACAAGGTGCCCGTGGAAGAAGTGCGCCGCTGGGAACAGGAGTTTCTCAAGTTCATGCACGACCAGAAGCCCGAGCTGCGACAACGCCTGGCCGATGCCGGCGACATGACCCCCGAGCTGGAACAAGAGCTGGAAGCGGCCATCGAGGAGTTCCAGCTTCAGTTCCAGGCTTCGGCCCCGGCCGCCGCGGTGTAGCCCCGGCGAGCCAACCGTACTTTGAAATGTTGATTCGTGTGGGAAAGATTGAGAAAACACACAACAGAAGAGCGGATGCGCTTTTTCGCTTCGGCGGCTCGGCAGGAGCCTCGCCCTCCCATTGGTAGTGTTTACGCTTTTTCATCCATCGGAGCGGTAGCTCCTTGGGAGGGCGAACCTTCCGGTGAGCCGTGGTTTTACAGAGGAGTTGTCCGCTCTCGTGCATCCTTTGTTCCTGCCGGGTGCGGAAGTACCGAATCCAACGTTCGTTCGCTTACACTTTAGTACACGGACTGAAAGCCCGGGAAGCGACGGCAGAGAAAAAGCCCCTGGTTGAACGACTGCCACCGCCGTTTCAAACGCCCCGAAAAAAACCGACAACCACTGTTAGCCACGCCAACGAGGCCCAGCAATGGTCAACCCCCGACGCCTGCAACGACGCCGGCGCTCGATTGCCAACATCCGCAAGATCACCCGCACCATGGAGCTGATCGCCACGGCGCGGTTCAAGCGGGCGTTGGAGCGGGTCCATGCCGCCTCGGCCTACACGCAGCGGATCACCCGCATCGTGCAGCGGCTGGCCACGGCCGGGCTGGAGGTGAGCCACCCGCTGCTGGAGCCCCGGGAGGAAGTCCGTTCGGCCCGCGTGCTGGTGCTTACCTCCAACCGGGGACTGTGCGGCGGCTACAACGCCAACGTGCTGCGGGCAGCCCTGCCTCACTGGGAAGAATGTCAGAAACTGCCCCAGGCGGCGCTGGAGGTCTCCGGCAAGCGGGGGATTTCGTTTTTCCGCTTCCGCCAGATCGTGCCGGACCAGGAATACCTCCACCTGGCCGAAAAGCCCACCTTCGACGAAGTAGAACGCCTGGCCGAAGGCTACCTGGAGCAGTTCACCGCCGGGGAACTGGACCGGCTCGATGTGGTTTACACCCGGTTCCTCAGCACCGCCCAGCAGCAGGTGGTGGTGGAGACGCTGCTGCCGATGAGCCAGTTGGAAGAGGAACCCGCTGCGAAAAAGAAGCCGCAGGAAGAAGAAACTCCCGCGGCCCGAGGCGTGGTGCCCTACGAGTTTTTGCCCTCGGCCGCCTCGATCCTGGAACAGATTGTGCCGGTGAGCTTCAAAACGCGGCTGTTCAAATGCTTCCTGGACGCCGTGGTGAGCGAACAGATCGCCCGCATGGTGGCCATGAAGGCCGCCACCGAAAATGCCGAGGAGCTGCTCAAGAACATCACCCGCCAGTACAACCGGGCTCGCCAGTCGCGAATTACCTCGGAACTGCTGGACGTGATGGGCGGCGTGGAAGCCTTGCGCGGCTCCTCGTAGCAGCAGCTCCGCTGCGAGCAAGAAAAAGCATAACCACCACAAACGGGAGGGCGAGGCTCCTGCCGAGCCGCCGAAGCGGAGAAAAGCAGTCATTCCCAGAAGCGCCAACGCGCCCAACGGTCAGCCGCCGGCGTAAGCCGGTGGTTGTGAGACAGCATCCGTAACCGGAATCAACCGCGTGCTCACGCACGCGGCTCGCCGGGCGGCACGGCCGCCACCGACTGGGAGCTTCCGCTCCCGTGCAGGAACAACGCTGGCACGCAACCGGCGAGCCGGGGGCTTTAGCCCCCGGAGGTGGAGCACAAAAAACCGTTTTATGTGAAAGAACCAACCCGACTCCAGTCCAGAAACGCAACGAACCGCCATGGCCACTGCAACGCAACAGAACGTCGGCAAGGTGATCCAGGTGATCGGCTCGGTGTTCGACGCCGTGTTCCCCGAGGACCAGCTTCCGCCCATCTACAACGCCCTGCGGGTGCAGGGGAACGTCAAGGGGGTGGAAGTGAACGTGGTGGGCGAGGTGCAGCAGCACTTAAGCGGGGGTCGGGTGCGGGCCGTGGCCCTGGGCTCCACCGACGGCATGGTTCGCGGCATGGAATGCGTGGACACCGGCGGGCCGATCAAGGTGCCTGTGGGCACCGAGGTGCTGGGCCGCGTGTTCAACCTGCTGGGCGAGCCGATCGACGGGCGCGGGCCGGTGGAGGCCAAACAACACTGGCCCATCCACCGCGAAGCTCCCAAGGTGAACGAACTCTCGACCAAAACCGAGCTGTTCGAGACCGGCATCAAGGTGATCGACCTGCTGACCCCCTTCGTCCGCGGCGGCAAGGCGGGGCTGTTCGGCGGTGCCGGGCTGGGCAAGACGGTGATCCTTACCGAGCTGATCGCCCGGATCGCCAAAAGCCACGGCGGCTATTCGGTCTTTGCCGGGGTGGGCGAGCGGACCCGTGAAGGAACCGACCTGTGGCTGGAGCTGCAAGAGGCCAAGATCGGCGACACGGGCCGTTCGGTCATCGAGCAGACGGTGATGGTCTTCGGCCAGATGAACGAGCCGCCCGGGGCGCGGCTGCGGGTGGCCCTGTCGGCCCTGACCATGGCCGAGTATTTCCGCGACTCCACGGGAGCGGACACGCTGCTTTTCATCGACAACATCTTCCGCTTTTCCCAGGCCGGGAGCGAGGTGTCGGCTCTGTTGGGCCGGATGCCCAGTGCCGTGGGCTACCAGCCCACCCTGGCCACGGAGATGGGGGCGTTGCAAGAGCGGATTGCCTCCACGGTCAAGGGGGCCATCACCTCGGTGCAGGCGGTGTATGTTCCGGCCGACGACCCCACCGACCCCGCCCCCGCCACCGCGTTCGGCAATCTCGACGCCTTCATCTACCTGGAACGCTCCATCGCCGAAAAGGGCATCTACCCGGCCATCGACCCGCTGGCTTCCAGCAGCCGCATCCTCGACCCGCAGTACGTGGGCGAGCGGCACTACCGCGTGGCTCGTCGGGTGCAGCAGATCTTGCAGCGGTACCGCGAACTGCAGGACATCATCGCCATCCTGGGCGTGGAGGAACTCTCCGAGGAAGACAAGCTGATCGTGCACCGCGCCCGACGGATCGAGCGGTTCCTCTCCCAGCCGTTCCTGGTGGCCGAGGCCTTTACCGGCCGCCCGGGCAACATCACCCCGCTGGAAGAGACGATCCGCAGCTTCGAGGAACTGTGCGACGGCAAGTGGGACCACCTGCCCGAAGGGGCCTTCATGTACGTCGGTCCCATCGAAGAAGCCGAAGAACAAGCCAAGAAGATGGAACAAGGAGCCTAGGCGATGGCTGAGGCCCTGGGTGCTGCCAAGGAGCAGCTTCGCTGCGTGGTGGTTACGCCGGAAGATACCGTGGTGGACCAACCGGCCCGGTTCGTGGCCTTGCCGCTTTACGACGGCGAGCTGGGCGTGGCCCCCCTGCGTCAGCCGCTGGTGGGGCGGTTGGGCTACGGGCAGTTGCGCATCCGGCACGACGGGCAGACCGACTCCTACTACGTCGATGGCGGCTTTGTCGAGGTGGCCGACAACGTGGTGTCGATCCTCACCTCCCGGGCCGTGCCGGCCGAACAAATCGACATCGAAGAGGTGCGAGAGCAGCTCCAGGCCGTTTCGCAGCGCAAGACCACCGACGCCGACTCCACCGAGCAGAAGCACCAGGCCATGCGCCGCTTGCAGGCCCAACTGCGCGTGGCCGAAAAGGCCCGGGGGTAGGGGGGCGTTTTGCAACCTTTCTCTTTTTTGACGGCAAACGGTGCGCTTGGCGTTTGTTTCCGCCCCGGCAAGGCGCGCGGCTTCCGCTGTGGGAGCGGGTGGAGACATGGGAGTGGGAGGGATGGGGCATCTCAAACGCTGACAGGAGTAGGCCAGGAAACTATAATTCCCTTGGGGTGGAGAAGTCTCTCCCGGAACAGGAGGGCTGTTCCAGCATGCAACTGACAGCCGTTTTCGTCAAAGTGCCCGAAGGTTATATCGCTTTCGTGGAAGAACTGCCGGGGGCCAACAGCCAAGGAGCTACGTTAGAGGAAGCCCGGGAGAACTTGCGCGAGGCGACCATGTTGGTGCTGCAAGCCAACCGCCAGTTGGCCGAGGCCACGGTAGCTGTACGTGTTTAGCGTGCCAGCACAAGACAGAGCGTTTCCAAGCAAAAACGAATCGTTGCTTCTCCGGCGAGCCGCGTGCGTCAGCACGCGGTTGTATTGGCTTATCGTCTCCGGGAGCTTACGCTCCCGGCTCGCGTTTGGCTTGTTCTTGCAGTGGAGCGGCAGCTCCCAGCCGTCGGCGGCCCTGCCGCCCTGTGGGAGCTTACGCTCCCGGCTCGCCGCCTTTCCTAAGCTGAAGCACGGAATCCGCCGGGGGCGGCTGCATCGTCGTACGCCGCACGATCAGCGCTGTTCCAGCAGCAAGTGCCGCAACTGCACAAGCAGCCGCTCGGCGGCCCGGGCGCGATGGCTCAAACGCTGCTTGACCAACAGCCCCAACTCGCCGAAGGTGCGGTGATACTCGATGATCTCAAACAGCGGGTCGTAGCCGAACCCGGCCGTGCCTCGCGGCGTGGTGGTAATGCGTCCTCGGCAGCGGGCCTCCTGCCGCGCCCGCACCTCTCCCTGGGGATCGGCCACCACCATGTGGCACACATAGGCGGCCGTGCGTTTTTCCGGCGGCACGCCTTCCAGCTCGCGCAGCAGCTTCTGGTTGTTCTCTTCGTCGGTGGCCTGGGGGCCGGCAAAGCGGGCCGAACGGGGCCCCGGGGCTCCGCCCAGGGCATCTACCACCAGCCCGCTGTCTTCGCCCAGCACCCACTGGCCCAGGTGCCGGGCCTGCTCCACCGCCTTTTTCTCGGCGTTTTCGGCAAAGGTGAAGGCATCCTCGGCCACATCCACGGCCTGGGGAAAATCGGCCAAGGTTTTGATCTCCAGCTGTAGCGGGGCAAACAGCTCCTGAAGCTCTTGCGCCTTGTGGGCGTTGCGCGTGCCCAGGACCAACAGTAACGTGTTGCTTTCCACGGGTTTGCCTTCCTGGTTGGTAATTGGAAGTTCCCCGGACTTCCCGCCTCCGGCATTTTGCATCGGCGGCGGTGCCACTGCGGCGCACAAAACGTGCAATGCTCCCTGGCGAGCCGCATGCGTGAGTATGCGGTTGGTACCGTTTGTGGCTGTTGCTACGCTGGCCAACCGCCGGCTGACGCCGGCGGCTCGCCGTTGCAAGAATCAAAGCAAGTTCACTAGGTGCGTTGTTTTTCACAAGCACGTTTTGTTCCTGCCCGGTGCGGCAGCACCCTGTGCAAGCCGCACGGCGCAAGCCGATCTCCCCGCACTGACGTGCGGAGCTCCTCCGGGAGCTCGTGCTCCCGGCTCGCGGTTCTCCGCCGACTCCAGCCGGCGGCTCGCCGTCGACCGGCTGATGCTTGTTTTAGCGTTTTTCAGCGATAAAGCGAGATGACTTCCCAGCCGACCAGCGGCAGGTGAAGATCCACGCCTTCGCCCCACGGTTGGACCTGGAGCTGGCCTGCTCGGACAGCGTTTACCTTGCTTGGTGAAAAGGGTAACCGTACTTTGAGCCGTAGTTCGGACAGCCGACTGCCGCTCCAGTTGAGCACGGTCAATACCACGCCGCGTGGGCTTTCCAGGTAGAGCACCTCGACCAACGGCTCGCTGGGCTCCACCAGGCGTTTTACCCCGGCCAGTTCCAGGGCCGGCCAGCAGATCCACCGCCGCACCTCGGGGGCAAAGCCCACCGGCAGGCCGTCGGACTTGCCCTGCTGGCTTCGCCAGTAGGAAAGCCCCGGGAACCAGGCAAACTGCACCACGCGCCCCTTGCCCACGGGGGCGACGACCACCGCCGGGCTTTGGTCGTCGTCGAATCGGGCCACCACCTGGCCCTTGCTCCCGGCAAGTTTCGCCCGCGGACCCACATAGCGAAAACGCCCCTGGGCCCCCCGGCCGCTTCCGGCCCAAGGCTCGGACAGCACGTTGCTATAGAACCGCCGGGGTACTTCGGCCCGGGGCACCCCCGACGCCTCGAACAGCACCCGGCGCGGCTCGTGGTAGCGGTTCCAGCAGCCCGCCCCGGGCGAAAGCACCACGGTGCCTCCCCGGCGGACCCACTCCAGCACGGCCCGCTGGCCTTCCTCGGGCACGTCGGGGCCGGTGATGTAGAGCACGCGGTAAGGAGCCAGTTTTTCGGCGGTGAGCATGTCTTCGTCGATCACGTCGGCCGTGATGTTGGCGTGTTGCAGGGCCAGGTACAGGTCGAACAGCTCGGCCAGGTAGCCTGTGCGACGGGCGTTCATGTGCGTGTTGGTCGCCCCCTGGATTTGTACCTGCTTGCGTGCCGGGGCCAGGGCATCCCAGGGCTGCGGGCTGCGCGGGTGCAGCAGAGCCACCTGGGGCACAGGCATCCGCCCCGGCCAGAGCAGGTCTTCGGCGTGGGCGATGGCCCGGTGGGCCAAGATCATGTCCCGAACAAGATCGTACCTCCCCTGCCGCATCCGTTCCGAATAGCAGTTGCCCGGAAAGGCGTACTCCGGGCCGAAAACGAAGTATTTGATCGCCTTGCCCCCGTGGCCGATGATGGAAAGGATCTTCTGTGTGATTCCTCCTTCGCGTCCCCCGGCTGTGCGCGGGATGACGTAGCTGCCAAACTGTACGCTGCCTTCGCGGGCAGCCACGCGGAGCCGGGCCAGGTAGTAGGACCACTGGTAGGCACGGCCATCCTCGAACCAGTCTTCGGTCCACAGCATGGTGCCCCCGCGGAGACGGGCAAACTCGTACCAGTCGTGCCCGCCC
>JALSGI010000842.1 GCA_026982835.1 Planctomycetota bacterium
CGGACCCGGTCCCCCTCTTGGCGGAGTTTTTCGATCACCGTGCCGCCGATGGGGGAGTAGATGGTCAGGTGCGTGACCGGCTCGCCGCGTTGCTCGATCTGGCGGATCTGCTCGTCGGTCAGTCCCAGCAGCCGCAGTTTTTCCCGGGCTGCCCGCACCAGGTTGGTCCCCACGCCGCCCAGTGTGCCGCCGCTTAGCTGCTTGGCCGAACGCACGGCCTGGATCAACTCCTGCTGGGCCGAGTAGAGCTCCTCGCTGTAGATGAGCACCAGGTGGTCGCCCTTGGCCACCTCCACGCCGGTAAAGTCCACAAACAGCCGGTCCAGGCGGCCGGGCACCCAGGCGGTGATGTACTTCAGCCGCGTTTCGTCGTAATCGACCTTGCCCACCAGACGCACCACGTTGGTCACGTAGCGGCGTTGGACGCGGGCCGTTTCGATGTTCATCAGCGCCGCCGCCTCGGGCGTAAGCGTGATGCGGCGCATGCTCATGCTCATGCCCCCGGCCGAGCCGCCCGCGGCGGGGCCGTGGCCTGCGTGTTGACTATGGTCTTGTTTTTCCGGAGGCGGTTTTTGCGGAGTATCCCCCCCGGCGGAAAACCACGCCCCCAGCAAGTAGCCCAGGACGAACACCACCAGCGTGCCGATCAGGCTGGACTTCCAGGGCCAGCGGGCCAGCCAGCGGGCCAGCCGGCCCGGCTGCGAATCGGGCGCGGGCATGAAAAACCCCTCCCATGCTGTGAGGAGCACGAACGAATGCAAACATCACCAAGGCCCGCGAAGCTGCCGGAACGGATGAGGAAAAGCCCCGGCATGCTTCGGGATAGGCCGGTTCGAGGCGGGTCGAAGGTGTTTCTGTCCAAGAGCTACGAACCGGCGAAGTGCTCCCTCCGCCAGAAGATCGCCGCCGCAGGCGACGAACTGCTGGTGAAGATTGTAGCAGCTTACCCCGGGGGTGAACAGGAGCCCATGCAAGCCACGCGTGGAACACCGCCGCACTTCGGAAAGCGTCCTAAGCTGCCTCCGGCAGCCGATTGAGCAAACTCTCGAACTTCGGCTTTTGCGGAGACACACGGCCTGCGTGATGAAGTGCATCCTGGCACCGCCTGCACAAGGGATGCCCAAAATCAACAGGGCACCGTCGGTCAAAAAAAAGCCTTGCCTCATTCAAAGAGGCAAGGCCGCTTGGGAGGGCTGGAGCTGCGGTTACTTCAGGCCGCTTACGCGGATCAGCTTGCCCGGGGTGTACTTGTCCCCCTCTTTGGCCGTGCCGATCAGCGTGATGTAAAGCTCGCCTTCGGGGGTAAAGGCCATGGCCGTGGGTTTGTCCAGCTGCAGCACCTTGGTCACTTTGAGCGACGGCTTTTCGCCGGTGGTCACATCCAGCCGGTACAGCCCGGCTTTGTCCGGAGCCATCCAGGCAAAGTCCAGGGCATAGAGGGTGCCGCTTTTGGGGTGGTAGGCCAGGGCCACGATGTCATAAAGCGGGGTTTCCAGTTTCAGCTCCAGCTTGCCGCTGGCCGGGTCGTAGAAGGTCAGCAGGCTGTCCTCCGGCACGTTGATCTCGCCGGCCTGGCCCACTACCAGCTTGCCCTTGGGGCTGGTGGTGATTCCCACCGGGGCATCGACTTCCACCTGCGGCTTGGTGGCGATGGCCGGTTCCAGCTTGCCGGGGGTGCCGTCCTTGATGGGGCAGCGGGCCACCCAGCCTTTGGTGTCGTCGCCGTTGGTGGTCACATAGACGGCCCCGGCGGCCAGCGTCAGAGCGTAGAAGTTCCCTTCACCACGGTTGGTTTTTTCGCCCGGGGGGATGGGGCCGGCGGTGTATTTGGCCGCGTCGGTCTGGATCGGCTTGTCCTTGATCTGGCTTACATCGAAGAACCACAACACCTCTTTCCCGTCCGGATTGCCCCCGCCACCCACGGCCAGCAGGTTGTCGCTGACAAACAGCAGCCCCAGCGGGCCGATATCGTACTTGGGTCCCTTGCCATAGACGTCCTTGGGAAAACCCACGACCGCTTCGGCAATGGAAGGAGCCTGCTCCCCCTTGCCCGGCGTAAACCGCAACAGCCGCAGGTTGCCGCTGTCGGCGATATAGACGTGACCCGTCTTGGGCTGCACGGCCACCCCGCAAGGGTTGTAGAGATTGATCACGATGTCCTGCACCTGGGGCCCGGCCGGTTTGGACTCTTCTTTTTTCTCCGCCGGCTCTTTTTTCTGGGCTTGTTCCTGGGCCAGGGAAGCCGAGGCGAACACGGCCCACGCCAAAAGCCATACCGCAATCTGCACGCGACGCCTGTT
Organism: Planctomycetota bacterium; assembly: GCA_026982835.1. Lineage (GTDB taxonomy): Bacteria > Planctomycetota > Planctomycetia > Pirellulales > S012-138 > S012-138. The sequence continues at coordinate 2,301 of JALSGI010000842.1, forward strand.
CATGAGCATCTCCTTTGCGTTGACAAGTCAACGGGATGGGCACCTCACTGGCTGGCGTTATAAACCAGCCGTGTCCGTTTGGGGAGGGGAGAAGGGAGTTTGATCACTTGGGTAACTGGGGCGGCTTGACCAGCGGGTAATCGGGGCTGGAAAGCCCTTCCTTGAGGAACGTCACCAGGTCCTTGATCTCCTGTTCGGTCAGGTTCAGCGGAAAGATTTCTTCATCCAGCCAGGGATTGTCGATGCCCCCCTTGTTGTAATAGCGAACCACCTCCTCCAGCGTCTTGTGGCTTCCGTCGTGCATGTAGGGGGCCGTGCGGGCGATTTCCCGCAGGGTGGGCGTTTTGAAGGCCCCCTTGTCCCCCTCCAGCTTGGTCACCAGGTAGCGGCCCAGGTCCGGCTCCTTCTTGTCCATGCCCACGCCCAGGTTGTGGAAGCCGTTGTCGGTGAAGTTGGGCCCGGAGTGGCAGGCTGCGCAGTTGGCCTTGCCGAAAAAGAGCTTCATCCCGCGCACGGCCGCCTCGCTCATGGCCTTTTTGTCCCCGGCCTTGTAGCGATCATAGGGGGCGTTGCCCGAAAGAACCGTCCGTTCAAATGCGGCAATGGCCTTGGCGATCCCCTGGGCCGTCACGTCGGTGCCGAACACCTCCTGGAACTGCTTGCGGTAGCCTTCGATCTTGTTCAGCTTGGCCACCACTTCTTCCAGGGTCATGTCCATCTCGATGGGGTTCTGGATCGGCCCCAGGGCCTGCTCTTCCAGCGAGCCGGCCCGGCCGTCCCAGAACTGGAAGCGGTTGTAGCCGCTGTTGATGATCGTCGGGGCGCTGCGGCCCCCTTTTTGTCCCCGCACCCCGGTGGCGAACCGCTCGCCGTTGGACCACCCCTTGGCCGGATCGTGGCAGCTGGCGCAGCTGATCGTGTTGTCGCGCGACAGCCGCGGATCGAAGTAAAGTTGCCGGCCCAACTCGACCTTTTTCCTGGTCAGCGGGTTGTCCTGGGGGATTTTCATCGGCCGCAAGCCCTGCGGATACTTCAGCTCGTAAGGCTCGTCGGCCCGAACCCTTCCTCCACACAAAAGCACCACACACAAGGCAACGAGCAAGGGGAGCTTACGCATGACCATCACACCTCCGAGTTGCAGACAGTTTTCCGGGGCAGGCTTGCTTCGAGGCGGGCGCGGTTCGCATGAAGGCAGGCGGCACGAGGAAACGAAGTACTCCCCATGCCGGGAAGCGCGTGCTATTGTCGTCGAACACTTCCGGCGAAGCAAGCACCTTTTGGGCAAAGCCGCGGGGGGCGTTTCTCCCCGGGCCGCCGGCGGGACTGGGAGGCAAGACCTCCTTCCCCGCGCCCCGCTTTCGCCCCGCGTACGTGTTTAGCGTGCCAGCACAAAATGGAGCGTTTCCAGAGCAAAAGAGTTGATTTTTGTCCGGCGAGTCCCGGGCTTTAGCCCGGGGAGAGCCGAACAAACACCTGTGTGTTGACCTTCTCCGCCAGCTGAAGCTGGCGGCTCGCCGGTTGTAAGAAGAAACGCTTATTTCCGCCTCGTGCGGAAGCGTCGAACCAACAGTGTGCTAGCTAGCTAAACAAGTGCCGCCCCGCGGGACCTCTTTCCGAGCGAAAAAAACCGCACGGGCACGCCGGCACCCGTGCGGCTCGGAAGACCGCAGGGCAGGGATCAGTGATTGAACAGGAACTCCTTGGTGTTGACCAGCGCCCAGAGGATGTCGCTGTAGGCCACCTGCGGGTTGTCGCGGTGTTTTTCGATGTGGGCCAGGCACAGCTTCAGCTCGTTTGCCCGCGGGGGACGGCCCAGCGTGTACAGGTAAAGCTCTTCCACCTTTTCCCGGTCCGGGCGGTCCTTTTCCCGGGCCAGGCGTTGGGCGTGGCCCCGCTGCACCTTGTCCTGGATTTCGCGGGAGTTGAGCAGGTGGAGCGTCTGGGCCAGGTTGGCGTCGTAGCTTCGCTCGCACTCGCAGGGGCTAGTGCCTTGCGGGCGGCCGAAGGCCAGCAGGAAGTAGTTGGCCAGGGCCATGTCGGGTAGCTGCACGGCCCGCATCTCCTGCGGTGTACGCGGCAGCCGCGACCGCACCCCAGTGGCCTGGCCCAACGCGTCGTACAGCACTTCGGCCGGCAACCGCTTGGCATAGTAGCGGGAGAAGTTCTGCTTGTCGGCCTCGTTGTACTGGTTGGGCTCGGAGTCCAGCTGATACACCGTCGAGCGGCAAATGGTGCGGATCAATCCCTTGAGGTCGAAACCGCTCTTGATGAAGTGTTCGGCCAGGGCGTCCAGCAGCTCGGGGTTACTGGGCGGATTGGTCACCCGCATGTCGTCCTCCGGGTCGATAATCCCCCGGCCGAAGAAGTGCTTCCAGTAGCGGTTGACCAGGCTCTTGGCAAAGTAAGGGTTCTGGGGATCGACCATCCAATCGACCAGGTGGTGCCGGGGGTCTTCCTCCGGCGGGATGTCCAGGGCCGGCCCTCCCAACCCGGCCGGTTTGAGCCGTTCCCGGGTGCGCGGGTTGGTGGCCGTGGCCGCCCCCCGCACGTGATACACCCGCGGCTGAATCTGGCTGCTGGTGCCGTCGGCGTCGTTTTTACGCCGCATGCGGGTAAAGAAGGCCACAAAGCTGTAGTAGTCCCGCTGGCTCCACCGCTCGAAGGGATGGTGGTGGCAACGGGCGCACTGGATCCGCTGGCCCAGGAACAACTGCGTTATGTCCTCGATGATCGACTCGGGGGTCTTCAGCTCCCGGTACCAGACCACCGGCGGATGGGAGCGCATGTCGCCACTGGCGGCCACGATGTCCCGCACGAACTGGTCGTAGGGCTTGTTCTCGGCCAGGCTCTGGCGAATCCAGGCGTGGAACAGGTACGCGCCCCGCTCGGTCCCGCGACCCGTGGATCGCACGCGCAGAATGGAGGCCCACTTGTTGGCGAAGTAGTCGGCGTAGTCGGGGCTGTCCAGCAGGCGGTCGATCAGCTTGTCCCGTTTTTGCGGGTCCTTGTCGGCCACGAAGGCTTTGACTTCCTCCGGGGTGGGCAGCCGCCCGCAGATGTCCAGCGTCGCCCGGCGAAGGAACGTATAATCGTCGCACACCGGCGAGGGCGGGATACCCAGCTCCTTGAGCTTGGCAAACACCAGGCGGTCGATGAAGGTGCGCTCGGGCGGCAGCTTGGTCACCTGGATGCCCAGCGGCACCGCAGCCCGGAAGACCGTCACCTGCCCCTGGTAGCGGACCATCACACCCACCTCGCCCGTCAAATCGAACACCCGCACCAGCCCGGTGCGTGTGACCTCGGCCATTTCGGACTGGTTGGACTCGAATTGAGCCATCCGCGTCACGTCCTGCACCGAGCCGTCGCTGTAGTAGGCCACCACTTGCAGTTGGTGCTCCCCGCCCAGGGGCAAGGCCGCCCGTTGCGGGAACACCTCGATCCGCTCCACCACCGGATCGTCCTTGCTCCCGTAGGGCATCCCTTGGGCGATCCAGCTGCGCAGCAGGGCATACTCGTAGGAGTCAAGCTCCATCCGCAAGCCGCCGCCGTGGGCCATGCGGTTGGTGGCCTTGAGCAAAAGCAGACTGCGGTCCGGCGCGGCCGGAAACAGCCGCCGCCCGCGACCCTCCTTGACCAGGTAGTCGTAGTCGTCCTGGGGATAAAAGCCCAACAGCGACAACTTGAACCCGTTCTGCCCGGTGCTCTTGCCGTGGCAGGCGCCCATGTTGCAGCCCAGCTTGGTGAAGATGGGCACGATCTGGTTGGGGAAGTTGATCGGCACGGGCGAATCGAAGTGATCCACCTGGATCTGGATGTGGCCTTCCAGCCCTTGGGGCGTGCGAGCCACCACGGTGGCTGTGCCGTTGCCCACCGGGGTGACAAAGCCGGTGGAGTCCACCTGCACCACGCCCCCAGGCGAAACCTGGTAGGTTACTTTCCGCGTCAGGTCGCGTCGCTGGCCCGAGTCGTAGTGCCCCAGCACCACCAGTTGCATACGGGCGTCTTTGCCGTGCAGCGTGATTTTCTCCGGCTGCTGGATTTCCACCCGGACCAGCTTGCCCGGATCGCCCAACCCAGGCACCTTGGCCGCCTGGGCCACGCCGGCACCCGTGTCGCAGAAGACCAACGCCGCCCACGAACACACCACAGCAAACACACAAGCGGCCCGAGAGCACCTCATGGCAGAAACTCCTTTTTGGCAGGTAGGCGGGTCTGGCAGGGGGGCACTCCGGCTTTTCTTTCCGTGGGGCCGGAGCGAGGAAAGCTCCACCGGGGTTTTCCAGGGAAACTTTTTGCTGCCACCCATTGTGGCAAATCGGCCAAATAGATTCAACAAATTTTATGCGTTTGCAGGCTGCCTTGCCGAAAACGCGGCCATTCTGCAAAGCAATTGCCCCAGCGGCCTGCCCGGTTACCCGCCGACTCCCCCTGCCTCCTGCTATGCAAGTCTGGGCAAGCGCACAAAAAAAGAGGGTTACTGACGGGCTGCCACCTCGGCAACCAACGGAACCGCAGAGGGGCATTTCGGCTCCGCACCTGGCGTCAGGAACCCTCTGGGCCGGCGAGGATAATTGGGGAGGAAGGATGAACGGGGGAAAAATGATGATTCAGTCTTCGCCGGCTTGCCCCCCTACGATTTGCAAACCAGGTGCCAAACTTCCCCTTCGCGGTGGAACAAAAGGCAATCGCGCGACGTAAACTATTATCTGAAGAAGCGTTGTGGCAATCAATCCCTTCCCCCGCCCACGCCCCCCAGCGGCGGACTGCTCGCCGTAAAACGAAACATCTTGCCGCACTTTGCTCGGTAAAGTGCTGCAACGCGGCAGCGAAGCGACAGTCGCGCTCAGGGACCGGAAAACCCCCTCCCGGGATTGCAACGGGCAGCTTGCACGGAGTAGTGTTCATTAGTACACTATCTCTTGCTCGTTTGGCATTCCGGTTCTGCTAGGAGGCAGCAAGATGAGTTGCGCCGATTTGCCACCTCGGGCCTGTTGTCCGCCCCGCTTGCTATATCGGGTGCTGATCGTCCGGCCCGACGCGGAGTTCCGGCCCCTGAGTTGGCGCAACGTCCCGGCCCGCTATCGGGTCCAGATGGTAGCTCTTTCGCAGCTGCCTCGCTGGGTTGCTTTGGGCTGGGCCCAGGCGTTCAATCGCCGGGAGCTCCAGTTGCGGTTCGGCCTGTGGGCCGTGGTGGTGCCGGAGTGTTCGTTGGCTGCCCGGTCAGATGATGGCGCTTGCCGCCCTTGCAACCGGCCCGCTTCTCCAGTTTGATTAGCCGTATTCGCACCGCGTCGGTGGCGGCACCGGCTTTGCCGCAAACCGGATTTGGCTTAGGCCTTCGGGCAAAGGACCCTCCTGGAATGAACCTGCTGGAAGAACTGCGGGGGCGTTTCGCCGCCGCGCTGCAAGCCCTGGGCGTGGAATCGGCTCCTTGGCTGGAACACGTGGTGGCGGCCAAGGATCCCCGCTTCGGCCACTACCAGGCCAACATGGCCATGCCGCTGGCCAAGCAGTTGGGCCGCCCGCCCCGGGAAATCGCCGCCGAACTGCTCGAACACCTGCGACTGGACGACCTTTGCCACCGGCCCGAAGTGGCCGGTCCCGGCTTTATCAACCTGCGACTGCACGATTCATTCCTGGCCCGGCAGCTGGAACAGCTCAAAACCGACCCGCGCCTGGGCGTGCCCCTGGTCTCCCGGCCCCGCACCGTGGTGATCGACTACTCGGCCCCCAACGTGGCCAAGCCGATGCACGTGGGCCATATCCGCTCCACGGTGATCGGGGATTGTCTTTACCGGGTGCACAAGTTCCTGGGCCATCGCGTGGTGGGGGACAACCACATCGGCGACTGGGGCACGCAGTTCGGCATGATCCTCTACGGCTACAAGCACTTCCTGGACGCAGACCACTACCGCCAAAACCCCGTGGAGGAGCTGGCCCGACTTTACCGCCTGGTCAACCGCCTGGTGGGCTACTGGGAAAAACGCCACGGGCTGCCCTCGTTGCGGGAAAAACTGGAGCAGCTCCAGCAGGAACTTGCCCGCTGCCGGCAGCAGGCCGAAGCGGCCTCGGAGGCCAAAGAGCAAAAAAAGCTCCAACGCCAGTGCCGCCGGCTGCAAGCCCAGGTGGAAGAACACCAGGCCCAAGTGGCCGCGGTGGAGCAACAGATCCAGGCCGTGGAGTCCGATCCGCAGTTGGCTTCCCTGGCCTGGCAGCATCCCCAAATCGGCCAGAAGGTACTGGAAGAGACGGCCCGGCTGCACGCCGGAGACGAGGAGAACCGCCGCTTGTGGCAGGAGTTCATGCCCCCGTGCCTGGAGGCGCTTGAGCGTATCTACCGGCGGCTGGGCGTGCAGTTCGACGAAACTCTGGGCGAGAGCTTCTACCACGACCGGCTCCCCCGGG
>JALSGI010000843.1 GCA_026982835.1 Planctomycetota bacterium
TGGCCCGGGGCGATGAGCGTGGTGGTCTTCGGCGGCGGGGTGCGCACCGGCCAGGTGATCGGCTCCACCACCCCCAAGGGCGAACGCCCCAAAGACCGACCCCTTACGCCCAACGATCTTTGGGCCATGGTGTATCGCCACCTGGGCATCGACCCCAAGCGGCACTTCGTGGACTTTACCGGCCGCCCGATGCCCATTCTCCCCTACGGCGAGCCGATCCGCGAGTTGTTGTAAGAGAACCGGCACGGGCCGTTGCACAGAGGCAACGTGCCGGAAAGCCGGCCAGCAGAACAACCGGCTTTCTATTTTGCAGGGGTCGAGGGGGGCGGGGCAAGCGTGCGCAGCAGCTGATACCGGCCGTCGAACACCCACACCGAGCCGTCCTGGCCCCCGGCGACGATCAGTTGCCCGTTGGGCGTGGCGTCCACGGTGTAGATGAAATCGCTTCCGGCCCCCAGTACGCGGATGTTGCCGCCGTTGTCCGTGTTGCGGAACAGCAACTGGGCACTGCCTGCAGAGGCCACCACTGCCGAACTGACGCCCAGGAAGGTGATGTCCGTTAGCTGCTTGCCGGCGATGTTGTTGATCGAGCGGCGTTGCTCGTTTCGGGGAACGTCCCACACCTTGATCGCCATGTCCGCCCCGCAGGTGGCCAGCACCTCCCCATCGTAGCGCCAGGCCACGCCCTGCACGTGATGGGTGTGGCCCTCGAAGCGGCGGTACTCCTTGCCTTCGGGCAGCTTGAACACCCGGGCGAACTTGTCCGCCCCGGCCGTGGCGATCATGTCCCCCCGGGGGGAGAAGGCCACGGAGAAGATGGTGTCGGTGTGGGCTTCGGGCAGGTCGAGCACCACGCTGCCGTTTTCCACGTTGTAGATGCGCAACTGGCCGCTGCGGGAAGGCTCACCGGAGCCGGTAGCCAGCAACTTGCCGTCGGGGCTGAAGTCCAGGGCCAGCACCCGGTCGGCCAGCCCTTCCAGCCGCCGCACCAGCGACCACTGCGGCAGGGGACGACTGACGGCCACCGTTCCGTCGGCCGAGGCCGTAAGCAGCTCTCCGCCGGGCAGGAAAGCGGCAAACACCACCGCCTGCTTGTGCGGGGTGAAGACGCAGACCACCGAAGCGGTCTGCCCGTCAAACACGTACACGGCACCCTGCTGGTCGGCCGCGGCCAGCCACGCCCCATCGGCACTGAAGGCCAGGGCGGCAAGGGGCACCGCCTGGCCGCGCTTCTTGTTCAGTTCGGCGATGCGGGCCTCGGCTTCCTTTTGCCGCTGTTGCCAGGATTTAAGCTGCGATTCGTACTGGGGAATCCGCTCCTGGACTTGCTTGAGGTCTTTTTGAGCCAGCTCCAGCCGCTGTTTGGCCGAGGCCAACGCCACGTCGGCTTCCATGAAGGCCTTGCGGGCATCGGCCAGCGGCTTGTCGGTGGCCTTGAGTTTCTTGTCGGCATCCTGGAGTTTGCGTTGGGCCTGCTGGAGTGCTTTTTCGGCCTCCTGCTTGGCTTTTTTCAGGTTGGCGTCGTCTTTCTTCTTGGCCAGTTCGGCGTTTGCCTGGTCCAGTTTCTTTTTCAGCTGGGTGACTTCCTTGTCGGCCTGGGCCAGCAGTTTTTCCGCTTCGGCCCGCTGGGCCTCTACTTTCTTCAGGGCATCCTGTTTTTCCTTGAAGGTCTTTTCGGCCTGGGCCAGCTCTTCCTGGGCCTTTTTGGCGGCCTGTTGGCGGTTGGGCAGGTCTTTCTTGGCCGCTTGCAGCCGCCCGTTGAACAGCCCGGCCATCTGCCGGGCGATGTTCCGCTGCACTTCCACCTGCGCCAGTTGCAGGGCCAGCCGCGGATCGCCTCGCAGCTCGGCCAGGCGGCGGCCGTTGCCGCCGTCCCACAGCCGCAGGAAACCGGAGGCATCGGCGGTAGCCCAGCCAGATCCGTCCGGATTGCTGGCCACGGCCAGCACATTGCTGCTGTGGTTGAGCGAGCGCAAACGGCCCCCGTTGGACGTGTTCCACAAGGCTACCACACGATCGGCCGACCCGGAGAGCAGCTGCTGGGCGACGTTTCCTCGACGCACCAGCACCCCCACGGCTCCCCCGTGCTGCAGCGAGCGCACCAGTTCCAGTTTCCAGGGTTGATGGGGCTGCGGGGGCTTGTTCTCTTGTTTGGCTTTGTCGTCCTTCTTGGCGTCTTTCTCTTCCTTCTTGGGCGGGGGATTGGGCACCACGCGCCAGAGATGGATCTTGTTGTCATCGCCGCCGCTGGCCAGAAGCGAGTCGCCCTCCACCCAGGCCAAGGCCAAAGCCTTGTGCGGCAGGGGGAGCCGGGCCTGGAGTTTCCCTTCGGGCAGCGACCACAGGTACAAGTGCTTCGTTTCATCGGCCACATAGAGCCGCTTGGTGTCCTTGGCCAGCTCCAGGGCCGTGACCTTCCCCTGGTGTCCCGAGAGGGCCTTCAGCTGCTTGCCCGAGGCCACGTCCCACAGGATCACCCGGTTCTCCACGGCCGTAAACAGCAGTTTCCCTTCCGGGTGCAGCAGCGCGGCGGCCACCGGCCCGCCAGCCTGGAAGGAGCGAAGCACCTGGGGGTCCTGCCGCTGCCAGAGCTTGACTACCTGGTAGCCGCCGGTGGCCAGCAGCCGCCCGTCGGGGCTGAAAGCCACGGACTGGACCAGGTCCAGGTGGGCCACGCCGGGTTGCTTGTAGATGCCGGATTTGAGCAGTTCCGGGTCGGTCAGTCGGCCCAACTCGCGGCCGCTGCGGGCGTGGTAGAGAAACACCTGGTTGGCCCGCGAGGCCACCAGAAAACGCCCGTCGTCGCTGATACTTACCGCATAGACCGGGTTGATCCCGGGGGGGAGCGGCTGCCAGGCGATATTTTTGGCCGAGGAGACGGTGCCGGTGGCCCCCTGGTCGATCCACAGCTTGATCAGGCCCAGCTCCTGCGGGGTGAGGTTGCGGGCGGCCACGTCGTTGTCTTCCGGGGGCATGAAGGGTTCTTCCAGGTGGGCGGCCACCTTGAGCAGCAGGCTTTCGGCGCTTTTTCCGGGCACGACGGCCGGGCCGGAATCGCCCCCCTTGCGGATCGCCTCGGGGGTTTCCAGCACCAGTTCCGCTTCCGCCTCGGTGGCGTTGTGGCAGGCGGTGCAGTTTTTATTGAGGATGGGCAGGATTTCCTTCTCGAAATCCACCTTGGTGTCGCGCTTGATCGGGGCGATGGCAATGGGCTTTTCTTCTGCCTCGGCCGGCAAGGGGGGATGAGAGAGGATCCCGCTTGCGGCCACCATCCCCAGCACAAACCACCAACGCATGCGACCCTTCATGGCTTGGACCTCGTCTGCCGGAATCTCAATAGCGGTTTTTCGTGTTCGCATTTAGAAACGCAGCCGTCCTTGCCTCACGACGGCCAGGGGATCGGCTTACTTTTTCTTCTCCGGGGCCTTGGTCACTTCCAGCGGAAATTGTTCCTGGTACTGCAGCGTCCCGTTGGGCGTGGCCACGCGCAGCGTGACCGTCACCGTGTGCTTGCCCACCGGGGCGTTGCCCCCGGCCTGGATGGGGAGTTTTTGTTCGGTCTGGTTGGGCTGGAAGGTAAGGTTGCGCAGTTGCACCCCGCCGGGGGGCCGGAACTGCAGGTCCACCCGCCCGGTAAAGCCGTAGAGCCGCTGGATCTTGATCACCGTCTCGGCCTTCTGACCCTGCTGGACCTTGGCCGGCGAGTAGCTGGTCTTTACCGGGGTGGGGGCGACCTCGAACACAATCGGCGGCACGGGCACGTAGAAGTTGAAGTCCCGCTCCCGGGCGTTGCGCTGCTGGGCGCTCAGGGTCCGCTTGAGCTGGTTGACGGCTTGCTGGGCCGCCTTGACCTGGTTGGAAAGCCCCTGTTGCTTTTGCTTGAGCTGGTTGAGTTGCTGATCTACCTGGGCTTTCTGTTTTTTGAGATTTTCGTCCTTGTTGTTTTTGGCGATTTGCTGCTGGAGTTGTTTTTGTTTGTTGGTCAGTTGCTGAATTTCCGTATTGAGTTTTTTCAGTTCCTCGTTCCAGGCGGCGATCTTCTTTTCGGCAAACGCGATCCGTTTTTGAGTCTCCTCCACCAGATCGGTCTTGATGGTCGTCTTGATACGCGTGTTGGCAAACAGCACCAACGTATAGCGACCCGTGGGCGTGTTGATCGGCAGGTCCACCCGCACTTTGCCTTCGTTTTTATTGTTGGGGATGTTGGCCGCAGGGATGCGGAACTGGGGCGGGGCACCATAGACTCCGGGTTGGAGGGTGAGGGTTTGGGAGGCTTTTTTGCGCCACTGGACTTTGACGGGCACTTCCACCCGCGCCCCGCGGTAGAGCTGGTACTTGGACTGTGGCACCGAGACCTGCACCGGAGCCTTCTGATCGGCAAGCACCGCCAGGGTCACCTGGCTGCTCAGGCGGCAGACGGCGGCGGTGTTTTGCTGCGGGGAGCGCCACACCAGCGTGGCGGGTCGCCCGGAACGCACCACTTCGCGGTCGCCGATGCGGGCCTTGGCCACCACCTGCACCGCCCCTTGCCACGGCTTGGCGTCTTCGCCGGAGATGAACACCAGTTGCGCCCGGCTTTGAGCCGGCCCGAGCACCACTTCCGGGCAACGCACCCCCGGGGGCAAACCTTGCACCGTCACGGTGATCTCCCCGGCGAACCCGTCCTGGCGGGGGGTAAACACCTCCAGCACTTCGGTGTCGCCGGGGCGCAGTTGCAGGTTCCAGCGGTCGTTGAAGTCGCGGTTCAAGGTGGGATAGCGGGGCAGCAGCAGCACGCGGAAATCGGGCTGGGCCGGGCGGATGGCCACGCGGTAGATCAAACGCGGATTACCCCCCCGGAAGTACAAATCCCGCACCAGCAGCCGGTAGGTGCCCGTGGCCGGAACCTGGAACCGATAGACCGGATCGTCGCTCAGCAGGGGCATGAACCGCGTATCGGATGCCACGCGGAAGTCGTCCACTTCGGCCAGCATCCGCACCTGTTCCTTGCCGTCTTTGGTCTTGGTCACCTGCTGGAGCATCAGGTACAGGTCCGAGCCCAGCCCCTGCCGCTGGCTCAGCCCCTCGATGTAGTACACCTCCCCGGCGTTGGCCTGGAAGGTGAACCAGTCCATGTCCCGCGCCCGCTGGAACTGGCCCACCAGCTCGCATGGCACCTGCACCTTCTGCGCCCCGGCGGCCTGGTCGTTGGGTTCTTTTTCCATGATCACCGGGGCGGAGGCCAGGCCGATGCGCACCGGGTTGGAAGCACCCTGGGGGGTGGTCAACTGGTACCAGAAGAAATCGACCGAGCCGGCCAGGGGGCGGACGGCCTGGCGAGGGGCCAGTTTTTCGACTTCTTCCCGGCTGGGAGCCTGGACGGTCACCGTGAGCTTTTGCAAGCTGCGGCCGCGGTACTTGATGCCGGCGTCTTGCCCGCCGGGCAGGTTGCGCCCGAAGAGAGTCACTTGCGCCTTCTGACCCGGCGGCACGGCCGGAGGGAGCACGAAATCGATGTACGGGGCCGAGGATATCTTCAACCGGTAGAAATACGTGGTTCCTCCGCCGTAGGTGAAGTCGTAGAGCTTGACGTAGTATTCCCCGTCGGCCGGGATGACCAGGTCCACCAGCGGGTCCAGGTCGTTGGTGTCGCGGTCGAAGGCCAGCTCGCGGCCCTGGCTGTCGGTCACCAGCAGCGTGCCGTCGGCAACCGAGTCGATCCGCCGGGCCCACAGGTCGATCAGGAGCCGCTGCCCCTTTTTGGCCTGGAACTTGAACCAGTCCACGTCGGTGCCGCCGTTGAGCTGCCCGTTGATCACCACCGGCACCGGGACCGGCATGGCCTGCTCGCGCAGGGAGTTGGCCTCTTTTTCGTTCAGCTCCTCCAGGGAGTCCACCTGGAACAGCCGCGGGTTGGAAAGCCCGTAGCGGCCCACCACCTGCACCTCGTACACGCCCGGAGGCACGTTCGGGGCGATGGTCACTTTGAAGCGGCCCGGCACCACTTGGGGGCCATCTTCCCAGGGCTGGGGGGGCCGGGTGACCGGTTCGCCCTTGATTCCCGGGTGCGTGAATCGCAAGGCGGTGGCCCCTTCCAGGTCCTCGCCCGCCACGGAAACCTCCAGCGAACTGCCCGCCTTCCCACCCGGGGGAAAGACCGATTGCAGCCGGGCGCCGGGCAGGTCTTGGGCCCGGGTTGGGGCCAAGGGGATCGTGGCCACAGCGGCCAGCAGGAGCACGGGCAGCAGGGAACGCGTCACGCAACCAGGCAGAGACTTACGCATGGGGTGACTCCTTGATACGACCCCAAGGGGTTGCAGGGAAACCGGCACCGGGATCACTTTCCCCGGCAGCAGGCAGGCAACAGCGCTTTGGTAGGACGTCCTGGCAGGTCCTTAGCCTCCCGCCGCAGGGGCGGAAGACAAATCCAGTTTAATCGGACCTCCTTGTCCGACCAAATGTTTTCCGGCATTCGTTGCCAGGGAGGAGGGCTCCGTGGAGCTATTGACCCGGCACGGGAGTGTGTTTCGCCGGAAAATTCTCTCTGTGCGGGGAAGGCTCACGCCGATCGCTTCCGCGCACCGGACAGGCCGCGCCGGGCCCCGGTTCGCGGAATGGCCCCCCTAGTGGTTGAACAGGAATTCCTTGGTGTTGATCAGCGTCCAGAGGATATCTTCGTAGGCCACGTGTTTTTGGGCCTTGTGCTTTTCGATGTAATGCAGGGCCACCTCCAGCTCTTCGGGGCTGGGCAGGCGCGAATAGGCCCGCAGGTAAAGCTCTTTCACCTTTTCCGCATCGGGCCGTTTGTCGGCGGCCAGGCGTCGGGCCAGGGAGTTGCCCGAGGTGATCTTGCTGTTGATCTCCCCGGAGTTGAGCAGGTGGAGACTTTGGGCCAGGTTGGCCTCGGAGCTGCGTTCGCACTCGCAGGCGCTGTCGCCCTGCGGGCGGCCGAAGATGGTGAGGAAGTAGTTGTTCACGCCGCTATCGGGCAGTTGCACGGCCCGCACCTCCGGCGGCAAGCCGCCGAAGCGGGTCTTCACGCCGGTGAGCTGGTCGATGGCGTCCAGCAACACCTCGGCGTGCAGCCGCTTGGGATAGTAGCGGGAGTAATTTTGCTTGTCGTGCTTGTTGTGCTCGTTGGGAACGGCACTGAGCTGGTAGGTGGTGCTTTGGCAAATGGTGCGGATGAGGGCCTTCAGATCGTAGCCGCTTTTGACGAAGTACTCGGCCAGCGCGTCCAGCAGCTCGGGGTTGCTGGGCGGGTTGGTCACCCGCATATCGTCTTCCGGCTCCACGATCCCTCGGCCCAGAAAGTGCTTCCAATAGCGGTTCACCAGCGCCCGGGCGAAGAAGGGGTTGTCCGGGGCGGTCATCCAGTCCACCAGGGCGTGGCGGGGGTCCATTTCCGGGGGCACGCCGGCCGGTGCGGCGTCCAGTCCGGTGGGTGGGACCGGGCGGCCGGTCTTCGGGTTGGTGGCCGAAGCGGCACCGCGGCGGTGGTAGATGCGCTCCTCGTTGGGGAACCGGCCCGGCTTGCGACCCACCCGCGAGAAAAACGCCGCCATGCCGTAATAGTCCTGCTGGCTCCACTTCTCGAACGGGTGGTGGTGGCAGCGGGCGCACTGGATGCGCAGGCCCAGGAACAACTGGGCCACATCCTCCACCTGTTCGTTCACCTGCCGCACGTGGCGATACCAGGTGACCGGCGGGTGTTGGCCCACTTCCCCGCTAGCGGCAATGATCTCCCGCACGAACTGGTCGTAGGGCTTGTTTTCCAGGAACGACTGCCGGATCCACTCGCGGAAAGCGTAGTTGCTCCGCACGGTGACGTTGGCCTCTCGCTTGATCCGCAGCACCGCAGCCCACTTGTTGGCAAAGTAGTCGGCGTAATCGGGGCTGGCCAGCAGGCGGTCGATCAGCCGGTCTCGCTTGTGGGGGTCCTTGTCGGCCAGGAACTGCTGCACTTCTTCCAGCGTGGGCAGCCGGCCGGCAATGTCGATCGTCACCCGGCGAATAAACGTGGCATCGTCGCACACCGGCGAAGGCGGAATGCCGGATTCTTTGAGCTTGGCAAACACCTTTTCGTCGATAAAGTTCCGCACCGGGGGCATCTGGGCGATCTGCACCCCCAGCGGCACGCTGGCCTGGAACACGGCCACGTGGCCTTGGTATCGGGCCATGATGGCGGCATCGCCGGGCAGGTCCTGGGTTTGCACGAGCCCCGTTTCGCTGCACTCGGCCACCTCGGCGTTGTTGGAGTCGTATTGGGCCATGCGGGTCACGTCCCGCACCGAGCCGTCGCTGTAATGGGCCGTAACGCAAATTTGCTGTTGGCTCCCTGCGGCCAGGAGCCGCCGTCGGGGGTGCACTTCGATCCGCACCACCACCGGGTCCTTGTCGCTGCCGTAGGGCATTCCCTGGGCGATCCAGCGGCGCAGCAGGCGATACTCGGGGGAGTCCTTCTCCAGCCGCGCTCCACCGCCGTGCGGCACGGCATTGATGGCTTTGAGCAAAAGCAGGCTGCGGTCCGGAGCGGCCGGAAACAGCCGCCGCCCGCGACCTTCCTTCACCAGGTACTCGTAGTCCTCCGTGGGCGTGAAGCCCAGCAGCGAGAGCTTAAACCCGTTCTGCCCGCTGGCCTTCCCGTGGCAGCCGC
>JALSGI010000844.1 GCA_026982835.1 Planctomycetota bacterium
CCCCCCCTCGATCATGCTGCTCTCCTTCGGCACGGAGACCAGCGACCTGGTGATCACCGACGGGTTCCACGTGTGGCAGCGTCCCATTCCCATCGGCGGGAACCATTTCACCAAGGCGATCACCAAGGAGTTCAAGCAAACGTTTGCCAAGGCCGAACACATCAAGCGCAACGCCTCGCACTTCGAGAACCCCAAGGCCCTGTTCCAGGCCATGCGTCCGGTGTTTACCGACCTGGCCACGGAGATTCAGCGTTCGCTGAACTACTTTTCCAACATCAACCGGGCGGCCAAGATCAAGCGGGGAATCGCCGTGGGCAATGTGGCCAAGCTGCCCGGGCTGATGCGCTTCCTCTCGCAGAACCTGCAACTGCCCGTAGAACGCCTAGAGCAGTACTCCCGGCTCCAGGGAGCCCAGGTGATTGACTCCCCGGCATTTAAGGAGAACATGCTTTCGCTGGCGGTCTCTTACGGGCTTTGCGTGCAGGGGTTGGAAGTGGGGCGACTGACGACCAACCTGATGCCTCCGGAGATATTGCGGGATCGTTTGATACGGGCCAAGAAGCCGTGGACCGTGGCGGCGGCCGCGGCGTTGCTGCTGGGATTCGGCATCCATCTTTCCAGCCACGCCTTGGCCCTCTACACGGTGGACGAACAGAAGTTCTCGGTTGCGGAAAGCCAGGCCAAGAGCTTCGCCAGCCAGGTGAACAACTACCGCAGCCAGTTCGACCAGGGCAAGCAGGAGTTCGAGACGATCGACAAGATTGGGCAGCACCTCATCCAGACCCGCCAGCGGCAGCAGCTGTGGCTGCAACTGCTGACGGCACTCAATGCGGCCGTTCCCAAGGACGACCCCAGCCAACCCGTGGAAGACCTGACCAAGGAAAAACAGCTTCACATCGAGGAGATCTTCGCCCAGGAGATCCGCGTGGTCGATTGGATGGCGCAGAATTATCGCTGGTTGCCCATGAAAGTGCGGGAGGCAGTCGAGGGAGGTGTTGGCGGGCAGGCCGGGGGCGGGGGAATCACGGCTTCCGGAGCTGCCAGTGGTGGGACCGCATCCGGAGCCAGTCCGCCGGGGGCTCCCGCCGGAGCCGGAGGAATCGGGAGCATGGGTGGGGGAAGCGAAAACCGCGTCAGCCCGGAAGTCCAAGCCGGCCTGGAGAAGTGGTGCCGGGAGCGCAGCTATCCGGAGTAT
>JALSGI010000845.1 GCA_026982835.1 Planctomycetota bacterium
CTCTAGCTCACAGACAATGCCCTTGAGATCGTCAAGGAGCTGCAGAAACTCAGGGCCCACGTCCTCCACGGGGTTGTCGGGAGCGGGGTCGCGGAGGCCCGCGTCGATCTCCGCGACGATGGCGCGGCACACCTCCGCCCCTTGTGCGAAAGCCTCACCCAGCTTGAGTAGCTGATCGCGGAGCCAAGGTGTCGCCTGCGTGCTGTCCTTGGGATCTATGGTCATTCCAAATCTTCCCTCCCGTTGGAGTCTAACTTGTTAGACTATTCGGCCATGGGAGTAAACTGCTCCCGCGCCTCCCGGCGGTCGCGGACGGAGTTCAGCCCGTTGACGAAGAGCTGGGACAGCCGTTCTTCCAGGACGCTCCCGACAATCTGTGCTGTCTGATAAGCGTCCTTGTCGCCTTGGACGTGGACGTGGATCTCGTTGTGGATAGTGATGGGAGCTGCGGTGCCTACCGCAGCCAACGCTGGCTCCGGCCCACGGCCCAAGAGATCCGGTAGAAGTCCCAGCGCACCCGGAAGGACGGGGACGGGAGTCGGAACAGCCAGAGCCGACTGTTGGGCCGTGTGGACGATCTGCGCGGGGGAGGGGAGCACAGGCCCAGCAAGAGCCTCCAGGAGCTTGCCGGGCGCGGAGAGGACACTGCCGACGGCCTTGGCACCCACGTCCAGCACCCCACCAGCAGCCTGTGTGAGAAGCGGCCCCGCTACCTGCGCCAAGACAGGCCCCAGCGGCCCGGCCACGGCCGTGAGGCCAGCCCCTAGAAGGCCCTGAAGGGCTCCCCCACTCACGATGTTGAGGAACGCCCCGGCATTCCCGGCCACGGCCGCGCCTACGGCTTGCCCCAGTCCGCCCAACCCGGGGACCAGGTTTGCCAGGTTCGTGAAGATCCCAACGCCGCTTCCCGTCTTAACGCTCTGGAGGAGACCTACCAAGCTCCCTCCAGCCTGGGAGGTGAGGAGGCCGCCGGTGACGGCGCTCAAGAAGCCGCCCACGTCCCCTTTTTGAGCGGCGGCGACGGCTTGGAGGAAGTTGGGGTGTCCGGTGGCGGCCTGCACCATCCCCGCATAGCCGGAGACGGCCTTGGTGATCATCCCTCCTGTCACGGCGTTCAGGAACCCCACCGGATCTCCGGCTTGGGCGGCGGCTACCGCTTGGGCAAAGCTGGGTTGCGAAGTCGCTTCCAAGA
>JALSGI010000846.1 GCA_026982835.1 Planctomycetota bacterium
AGTCGTCACAAACTGCAAGGCACGCTGCAACTCCTCGGCGTCCGGCTCTCGGGCAAGGGCCAGGCGGTAGGCGCGGCGGATGCGGGCCTGGGGCTGATTGCCCGGCAGCTCCTCTTCCAGCCGCTTGGCAAACGCTTCGGCCATGCGGCGCACTTCGGGGCTGTTCATCAGGTACAGGGCCTGGATGGGCACCGTGGTGACATCGCGTTGTCCGACGATGTAGCTGGGATCGGCCGCATCGAAGACTTTGAGCACCTCGGGCAACTGGCCCCGTACCCGCGGCAAGTACAAACTGCGCACGTTGGTGCCGATGCCTTTAAGCTCGTTGGGCGCATTGCCCCGAACGCGGACCACGCCCAGCCGCATCACAGGGGAGCCGTCGGCGGGGGGCTGGTGCTGTAGCAATCCGGCCGTTTCCAGCATGGCGTCGCGGATTGCCTCGGCGTCCAGCCGCCGTGGCTGCATCCGCCAGCGGAGCACGTTGTCCCCGTCCACCTCGTAGGCCCGCGGATCAAACCGGCAGGAGAGCCGATAGGTGCGCGAAAGCACCAGGCGGCGGATCAGCCGTTTGAGCGACCAGCCCTGTTGCACAAACTCCACGGCCAGGGTGTCCAGCAGCTCCGGGTGGCTGGGCTTCCGACCCATCACCCCGAAATTGTCCACCGTAGGCACCAGCCCCCGGCCAAACAGCTTGGCCCACACCCGGTTGACGATCACCCGGGCGGTCAAGGGATTGTCGGGGCTGGCGATCCATTGGGCCAGCTGCAAGCGGCCGCTTTGTCCCCGGGGGATATCCGCCTGGGAAGCTCCCAGCACGGAGAGGAACCCCCGGGGGACCAGCTCTCCCCGTTGACGCACCTCGCCGCGCAACAGCACGTGGATGTCCCGCGGATTGTCCCGATCCCGCACCCCCATGGCCATCAGGGGCAGCGGGGGCGGATTGTTTTCCAGTTGGCGCAGTTGGCGGTTGAGTTCCCGCAGACGCTTTTCCAAGGCTTGCACTCGCTTCGGGTTGGCCCGGCGGGCAGCCAGCCGCTGGCGGGTTACCCGAGTGATCTCGGTGGTGATCCGCTGCCGCTTCTGGCGGTACTGCTGGTAGGCTTTGATCCGATCCTCAGCTCCGGGGGAGACGTAGGCGAAGCGGCCGGTGGGCTGGTTGCGCCGCACCCGCCCCACCCCGTCCAGCACCTCC
>JALSGI010000847.1 GCA_026982835.1 Planctomycetota bacterium
CTCTCCGGCCCGAAGGAAGCCATGACCCAGCGCGACGCTCCCCCGGCGGAAATCCTGGTGGTGGACAACGACCCGGCCCACGCCGAAGTGGTCCAGGAGGCGCTCCAGCGAAGCGGCTACCGTGTCACCACGGCCCACAGCGGCCGGCAGGCCGTGGAGCTGCTGGAGAAACGCCGCTTCGACGTGGTGATCACCGACCTGGTGATGAACGACCTGGACGGGATGGAAGTGCTCAAGAAGGCCAAGGAGCTGGACCCGGACACCGAGGTGATCCTCCTGACCGGCCACGGCACCATCGAGTCGGCCGTGGAGGCGATGCAGCGCGGGGCGTTCAACTACCTGCTCAAGCCCCTGGACGTGAAGCAACTGCGGGCCGTGACGCAAAAGGCCGCCGAGAACGTGCAACTGCGCCGCACCAACGTGGAGCTGGCCCGGCGGCTGGACGAGCGGTTCGGTTTCGAGGGGATCGTGGGCACCAGCGGCAAGATGCGGCAGGTGATCGAGCTGGTCAAGCGGATCGCCCCCACGGATGTGCGGGTGCTTATCACCGGGGAGACCGGCACGGGCAAGGAACTGATTGCCAAGGCGATCCACCAGAACAGCCCGCGGAAAAAGAAGCCGTTCCTGGCCCTGAACTGCGCCTCGTTCATGGAGAACATTCTCGACGTGGAGCTGTTCGGCTCGGTGGCCGGCATCTACACCGACGCCCGTGACCGCCCCGGCAAGTTCGAGTTCGCCCACGGCGGCACCCTGTTCCTGGACGAAATCGGCGACATGCCCCTGGCCACCCAGAGCAAACTGCTGCGGGTGCTGGAATCGGGCGAAGTGCTGCGGGTGGGAGCCAACGAGCCGATCAAGGTGGATGTGCGCGTGCTTTCGGCCACCAACCAGAACTTGAAAGACCTGGTGGCCCAGGGGAAGTTCCGCCAGGACCTGTACCATCGCATCGCCGTGGTGGAGGTGCAGTTGCCCCCGTTGCGAGAGCGTCGGGAAGATATTCCGCTGCTGGTGGACCATTTCCTCAAGATGTTCAACCGGCGGCACAAAAAGCAGGTGCGCCGCGTCTCCCCGGCGGTACGCAGTCGCCTGATGCACTACCCCTGGCCGGGCAACGTGCGCGAGCTGGCCAACACGATCGAGCGGATGGTGGTGGTGGATGCCGACGGGGTGCTGGAGGTGGACGACCTGCCCC
>JALSGI010000848.1 GCA_026982835.1 Planctomycetota bacterium
CCTTCAAGCCGTCCAGCAGCTTCCCCACCGAATCCGGCAGGCTGGGAGCAGCCCCCCGGCGAAAGCACTGCTTGGTTTCGTCCAGGATCAGCACCGCGGCATGGGTGTCGGCGACGAACTTTTCCACCTCCTCCACCAGCACGCTGAGCACTTCGCTCAGCGGCACGCCCATGGCGATGCGTTCCAGCACGCGGGTCTGGCCGTGTTCCCAGCGGGTGAGGCTGCGGTTCTCCGGGGCCACCAGCACCACGCACTGGCAGCCTTGCTTGTCCCGGGCCCGGTACACCTGCCACAGATCGCCCTCCAGGCCGATTTGAGAAACGACCGCTTTTGCTTCGGCACACGGTTCCCCGGGACGGGTGTGCTTGCAGGGGGGGGCCGGCCGCGAGGCCGCTTCGATCAGCTGCTGGAACCATTGTGCGGGCGGGGATTCGGCCAGCCGTATCGGGAGCGAGGATTGCTGGGCCGCTGGCCGCTGCAGCGGGGGAGCGTGATCCGGGTTTGGGTGTTCGGGTTCCGAGGCAGAGGAAGAGGAAGAACGAGGATCGTCTGCCGCGTGGTTCATGGGTGCCGTCTCCCAGGTGCTGGCTCTTAGCCACAGGCAGGCGCAACCGGAAATCCGAAACGGCGATTCTGCACCAGCCCGTGCTGCCCCAAGGTTACTCGGACCCGGCATCCCGTTGGCCCGGCCGAGGAATCGGCGGATCGGGGAAGCCGAAAGCAAATCCGTCGCCAGGGGGGCGTACCGTCGCTGTGCTAGGCATCTGGCAGGGGCATTTCCCCTACGCACAACCTCTAGCTCAAAAACGAGCCCCAGGCAGGCTCCCCCAGTTTTGGGGGGAGCCCGGTTCGAGAAAAAATCCGCCCTCGCGGCCGGTTGTAACAAATGGGAGAATTTTCCAGGCGGGAGAGAGCCAAAGAGGAACGCTCGCGGGTGATTCTCCTGCTGCGGCGAAAGCCGGCGGCTCGCCGTTGGTAGCGTTGGCGTTTTGCGGTATGGTCAGCTTTTCTCTGCTTCAGCGGCTCGGCGGGAGCCTCGCCCTCCCTGTTGTGCCAATCGACGCCTGTTCTCGCACTGGAGCGGCAGCTCCGGGAGTGACTGTCTTTCCTGTCAAGGGAAAATCATGCGTTTTGGGGTTCCAAGCGGCTACGCCACGGTTGGCCGTCGCGGAGGATGGCGTTGAGGATCAC
>JALSGI010000849.1 GCA_026982835.1 Planctomycetota bacterium
CGCATGATTGCCACGCTCTGCGTGGGCTTAGTACGTGTTTAGCCAGCTAGCACACGGTTGGTTCGACGCTTCCGCACGAGGCGGAAAGATGCGTTTCTTCTTGCAACCGGCGAGCCGCCGGCGTCAGCCGGCGGAGAAGATCAACACACAGGTGTTTTATTCGGCTCTCCCCGGGCTCCAAGCCCGGGGCTCGCCGGACAAAAATCGACTCTTTTTGCTCTGGAAACACTCCGTTTTGTGCTGGCACGCTAAACACGTACTGGGCTCACGCCCACGGCTCACGGCTGCCAGAACAAGCGCCATCGGCAAGAGCAACCGCGTGCTGACACACGCGGCTGGCCAATGATTGTCCAATTACGGTCTTACCCGGGCGTAGGCCGGCACATCAGGCACCACTCCCGGTCCCAGGTCGGTCTCGATGTGAATGGTGCCCTGGTACTTGCCCGGCTCTTCGCCCTGAAAAGTGACCGTAATCAGGTGGAGCGTTTTGGGCTTGTCGTCCACTTGGAACTGGAAGCACTGGTCGGAGCACTGGATTTTCAGGATGCGAAACGGCTTGGGCCCCCGCACCACCAGGCGCTTGCTGGCCTGCTGGCCCGGCTTCACCACGCCTACGAAAAGCGGCGAGGGACTCACCACCACGCTGGCCCGCACCTTGGCCTGCACCAGCACCGGGAACTCGCGCCGCCGGTCGTTGACCACCACCCGCAGCGGCACTTCCCAAAAGCCCGGAGGGGCTTCCCCCTCCAGCGTCACTTGCAAGCGGTACTTGATACGGTTGCCCTGGCGGTAGATCTCCTGCCAGCGGGCTTTCAGGTAGGGCACGGGGCTTTTCACCTCGACGATCTGCCAGTCCGGCTTGCCGGCGTAGTCGATTGTGACCTCGCCTTGGGCCTTCTGCCCGGGGGCCACCGTGCCCAGGTTCACCACTTCCGGGTGCACCACGATGTCGCTGCGGATGTAGCCGGTCACATGCAGTTGCACTTCGGCGTAAAACGGCTGGTCGAACACCACGGTGATGGTGGCTCCGCGGCGGCCCAAAAAGGCCCGAGTGTTGTACCGGGCCACGATCTCGCTGGTTTCCAGCGATTTGAGCGTGCGTTTGGTGACCGTGGGCGTGGTGCAGCCGCAACTGGAACGCACGGCAGCCACATGCACGGTTTCCCGGTAGAGGTTTTTGAACTTGAAACGGAACTCGGCCTTGGCTCCCCGGGCCACGGTGCCGAAGTCGTGATGGGTCACTTCGAACATCCGCCGGGCCCATTCCTGGGCCTGCGCCGGGACAGACCACCCAAGCACACCCAACAACAAAAAACACCTTACCCAGCCCACCTGCTGCGTCATGGCCTCGTCTCCTCTGCCGGGAAGGGGGAGTGTTGGCGGCTGCGACCAGGCGGCTGGGGCTCTGCCGCCAGGGGGGCCTGGGTGGCCGGCCCGCTTCGGCCGCAGCGGAGGTTCGTCTCCTGGGGGTGTGCCGAAACTCTTGGCAGGTCAACCACTTGCACTCTAGAGGGCACCTTGCCGAGATGTCAACGTCAGTGTCCTCACCGGGGGGGCCGGGACATTCACCAGCCCGGGCAGTGTCGCTATCGGCCGGCAGGTGCATCCAGGTTCAATCTGCTTGAAACTGGGTAAGCTTTGCCGCTGGTAATGCTGGCACCGGAAAAAACGCCTGTACCGGGAAAACGCCGAAAAAACCCGGGCGATTTGCACACCCTCTTGCCGTCGGGTATGTTTTTTCTAGGATAAGCGGTGGAGAATTGCTATCGTTTTGCGTTGCCCCCAGCGGGTAAGGTTCCATGCGTTGCGGTCGTGTGCATGCGGTCCAAGCGGAAGCTCGCCCGGCGAGCCGCACTGGCAGCGTGCGCACCGGCGTGATCGGCATCGGCATTATTATTCCGGTGGCGATTAGCAACCGCCAGCCGCGACCTTGGGGAACCTAAGCCGCACCCGGCACTGCTAAACAACCAAGCCCTGAGGTCGCCCGAGCCTCAGGGCTTTTTCTTTTCCCCCAGCCAATGCGAGTCCCCCCACCATGCGACGCATCCAGATCTACGACACCACGCTCCGCGACGGCAGCCAGGGCGAAGGCGTGAACTTCTCCCTCCAGGACAAGCTGCTGCTGGCCCAGCGACTGGACCAGCTCGGATTCGACTTCATCGAGGGGGGCTATCCGCTCTCCAACGAAAAGGACGCCCAGTTCTTCCAGCGAGCCGCCGAGCTGGCCCGGCAGGGCAAGCTGCAACACGCGGCCATCTGCGCCTTCGGCATGACCCGACGACGCGGCATCAAGGCCCAGGACGACCCCGGCATGAAAGCCCTGCTGGAATCCCAGGCGCCAGTGGTCACCGTGGTGGGCAAGACCTCGCCGCTGCACGTGGAGCACGTGCTGCGGGTGTCGCGGGAAGAAAACCTGGCCATGATCCAGGAGACGATCGACTACCTGCGCAGCCAGGGCCGCCGGGTGATCTACGACGCCGAGCACTTCTTCGACGGCTGGAAAGAGGACCCGCAGTACGCCCTGGGCACGCTCCAGGCGGCCCGCGAAGCCGGGGCCGAAGTGCTTGTGCTGTGCGATACCAACGGCGGTTCCATGCCCGAGGAGGTGGGCCAGGTGACCGGCCAGGTGGTGCGGCAGTTGGACGTGCCGGTGGGCATCCACTGCCACAACGACTGCGATCTGGCCGTGGCCAACTCGCTGGCGGCGGTGGATGCCGGGGCGGTGCAAGTGCAGGGGACGATCAACGGCTTCGGCGAACGCTGCGGCAACGCCGACTTGATCTCCGTGGTGGCCAACCTGGCGCTGAAGAAAAAAGGCTACCAGGTACTGCGGCCCGAAAGCATCCCCCTGCTCACCGAGCTTTCCCGATACGTGTATGAGCTGGCCAACATGAACTTCCGGCCCAATCAGCCTTTCGTGGGCCAAAGTGCGTTTGCCCACAAGGGCGGCATGCACGTGCATGCGGTCAACCGCATCACCCGCAGCTACGAGCACATTGAGCCGGAACGGGTGGGCAACACGCGGCGGATTTTGATCAGCGAGCTTTCCGGGCGTTCCAACATCCTGGCCCTGGCCACCCGCTACGACCTGGAGCACGATCCGGAGCTGGCCCGGCGCATCCTGGCCGAGGTGGTCCGCCTGGAGAACCGCGGCTACCAGTTCGAGGCGGCCGAAGGATCGTTTGCCCTGCTGGTGAAGCGGTGTGCGGGCACGTTTGCCCCGCATTTCGAGCGGATCAACTACCATGTGAACGTGGAAACCGACCACCACGGCCGCACCGTGACCGAGGCGACGGTCAAGCTGCGGGTCAACGGGCACATCCGGCACGAAGTGGCCGAGGGGGACGGCCCGGTCAACGCCCTGGACGCCGCGCTGCGCAAGGCCCTGGAGCCGTTCTACCCGCAACTGAAGGCAATGCAACTGGTCGATTACAAGGTACGGGTGATCAACTCCGAGGCGGCCACGGCGGCCAACGTGCGCGTGGTGATCGAAAGCCGCGATGAGCAGGAGGTGTGGGGCACCGTGGGTGTAAGCGAAAACATCATCGAAGCAAGCTGGCTGGCCCTGGTCGATAGTTTTGAATACAAACTGTACAAGGACCGCGTGCCCAGCCCGGAGGCGGCCACGCCGCAGCCACTGGGAGCTACCGCCCCGGTGCAGGAACCAACACACCCCGGCGAGCCGGGAGCGTAAGCTACCGGAGGCGGCCACGCCGCCTCCGCCAGCTGAAGCTGGGTACGTGTTTAGCGTGCCAGCACAAGATGGAGTCCAGAGCAAAAGCAAGCCGAAGGCTTGCCAGCCTGGTAGCCGGTGGTCGGAGCGAAGCGGAGACCACCGGAACCAGGCACCATTACCACACCCAGCACCCCGGCAGGGGTGCCAGAAACCAAGGGACCGTTCCTTCATCTGGCATCCCTTCGGGATGCTAAAGGATAAGGAAAAACGCTGCCTTCCGGGGGTCTGACGACCCCCGGCTACAAGAGTGCGACGCCTGCGGCGTCGAACATCCGGTTGCCAGCACGCGAAACACGTACGAAGCCAGCGGCTCGCCAGGACTAGAACACACGCTGATGTGCCGGTTGGCCCCGCGTGCTTGCCCAGGCGGCCAACACGCAAAGCGGATAATCCACCCATACGCACCAAGCAGCCATGACCGCCACGGATCTGCCCAAACAATACGAACACCTGGACGTGCAGCGCCGCTGGTACCCGGTGTGGGAACAGCGAGGCTACTTCCACAGCGAGCCGGACCCCCGGCGCAAACCCTACTGCATCGTCATCCCTCCGCCGAACGTCACCGGGGCGCTTCACCTGGGCCATGCGCTGAACAACACCCTGCAAGACATCCTCATCCGCATGCGCCGCATGCAGGGATACAACACGCTGTGGATGCCCGGCACCGACCATGCGGGCATTGCCACCCAGGCCGTGGTGGAGCGGCGGCTGCTGGAAGAAGAAGGCAAGTCCCGGCACGACTTGGGCCGGGAGGAGCTGGTGCGGCGCATCTGGGCCTGGAAAGATGAATACGAGGCCCGCATCCTCTCCCAGCTCAAGCAGATGGGCTGCTCCTGCGACTGGCAGCGTACGCGGTTTACGCTCGATCCGGTCTGCGCCCGGGCCGTGCGGTGGACCTTTTTCAACTTCTTCCGCGAAGGACTCATCTACCGTGGCAAGCGGCTGGTCAATTGGGACACCTATCTGCAAACCGCCGTCAGCGACGACGAGGTGTTCCACGAGCCGGTGCCGGGGCACTTCTGGTACATCCGCTACCCGGTGATCGACCCGGATGAGGACGAGCCCAAGTACGTGGTGGTGGCCACCACGCGGCCCGAGACGATGCTGGGCGACGTGGCCGTGGCCGTGCATCCGGACCCCGAGGCCGCGTTGGCCAAGGCCGAAGCGGCCCTGAAAGAAGCCAAGGACAAGTCGCCCCAACAGCGCGAAGCGGCACTCCAGGACCTGGCCTGGCGCCGCCGACACTTGCTGCCGCTGCTGGTGAAGCTGCGCGACATGGCCGCCGCAGGCCGCAAGGTGTTGCTGCCGCTGCACCAGCGCCCCATTCCGCTGATCCTGGACACCTGGGCCAAGCCGGAGATGGGCACCGGGGCGGTGAAGATCACCCCGGGCCACGACCCCAACGACTACGAAGTGGGCCTGCGGCAGCGGTTGCCCATGATCAACATCCTCAACCCCGACGGCACGCTCAACGAAAACGCCGGCCGTTACCAGGGGCTTTCGATCCCCGAGGCCCGCCGCCGCGTGGTCGCGGACCTGGAGCAGCAAGGACTGATCGAAAAGGTGGAGGAGCGGACGATCGACCTGGCCCACTCCGACCGGTCCAAAACCCCCATCGAGCCGCGCCTGGCCGACCAATGGTTCGTGCGGATGGATCAGCTGGCCCAGGCCGCCATGGACGCCGTGACCGACGGCCGGGTGAAGATCATCCCCTCGCGCTATGCCAGCGGCTACCTGGCCTGGCTGGGCGAGAAGCGCGACTGGCCCGTCAGTCGCCAGCTTTGGTGGGGGCATCGGATTCCCATCTGGTACGCGCCCACGGTCAGCGAGGAGGAGCTGAAACGGGCCTTCGCCGGCCGCGACGACGTGGCCTGGCACTGGGACGAGGAAAGCCGGCAGTTTTTCATCTGCTCCCGGGACGAAGACCTGCCGCCGGACGCCGTTCCCGGTCACACCATCACCCAGGAAGAAGACGTGCTGGACACCTGGTTCAGCTCGGCCCTGTGGCCGCACTCCACGCTGGGCTGGCCGCAGCAGACGCCCGAGCTGGCCTACTACTATCCCACCAGCACGCTTGTAACCAGCCGCGACATCATCACGCTCTGGGTGGCCCGCATGGTGCTCACCGGGCTGCACAACACCGGCGAAGTGCCGTTTCGCGAGGTGTATATCCATCCGAAGATTCTGGACGGGTACGGGGAAACGATGTCCAAGAGCAAGGGCAACGGGGTGGACCCGGTCGATGTGATCGAAAAGTTCGGAGCCGACTCGCTCCGCTTTGCCCTGGCGCACCTGTGCACCGAAACGCAGGATATCCGCATGCCGGTGCAGTTCGAGTGCCCGCACTGCGGCAAGCCGGTCCCGCAAACACGCCAGAACCGCACGCTGCCGCGGATCGAGTGTCCCGGTTGCAAAAAGCCGTTTTCCACCCAATGGGCCACGCGGCCCGAGGATAAGGCCCTGCCCCGCGGATTGGTCCTTTCGGAGCGGTTCGAGTTCGGCCGCAACTTCTGCAACAAGCTGTGGAACGCCGCCCGGTTCGTGCTGATGAACCTGGAGGGGTACGAGCCGGGCCGGGTCGAGCCCGAGGAGCTGAAGCTGGAAGACCGCTGGCTGCTTTCCCGGCTCAACCAGGTGGTCCACCAGGTGACCACGGCCTTGGAGAGCTACCGCTTCGCCGAGGCGGCCCGGGTGCTGTACGACTTCGCCTGGGACGAGTTCTGTAGCTTCTACCTGGAGATGTCCAAGTACCGGCTGGGCCAGCCGGGAGAGCGCGGCTGCGTGCAGCGGGTGCTGGTCCACGCCCTGGATGTGCTCATGCGCCTGCTCCACCCGATGATTCCGTTTTTGACCGAGGAGGTGTGGCATCACCTGGGGCGGCTTGCCCCGCAGCGGGGCCTGTGGGAGCCTGAGCCGGCGGCCGAGAGCGTGGTGGTGGCTCCCTGGCCGCAGGCCGACTTGTCGCTTAAGGACCAGCAGATCGAGGAGCAGTTTCGCTTGTTCCAGCAAGTGCTGCGGGCGGTGCGGGAGATTCGCTCGCGGCAGAACATCCCCACGCGGCGCACGGTGCCGTTTCGCGTCCGCTGTGCCGAGCCGGTGGCCCAGCTGCTGCGGCCGATGCAGCCGTACTTTGAAACCATGGCCAAGGCGCAGGCCACCCAGTGGGGGCCCGAGGTCGCCGCTCCGGTGCCCGG
The DNA here is from genome assembly GCA_026982835.1 of Planctomycetota bacterium. Lineage (GTDB taxonomy): Bacteria > Planctomycetota > Planctomycetia > Pirellulales > S012-138 > S012-138. Next base: position 6,931 of record JALSGI010000849.1, read on the forward strand.
GGCCAGCGTCACGCTGCCGGAGGCGGAGGTGTTCGTCGATCTGGCCGATCTGATCGACGTGGAGGCGGAGCTAAAGCGCAACGAGAAGGAATTGGCCCGGCTGGAAAAGCTCATCGCCGGCAAGGAGAAGAAACTGGCCAACGAAGGGTTTTTGAAGCGAGCCCCGGCCGAAGTGGTCCAGCGGGAACGGCAGTCCCTGGCCCAACTCCAGGCCCAGCGGCAAAGTGTGCAGGCGTTTCTGGAGCAGTTGCGCGCGGCCCGGGCTTGAGGGCCGGGGAGTGCCAGGGACTCTTTTCCACCGGCTGGAACGGCATCCGTGGGGCGGTCATGTTTAGCAGCCTGTTGAAAAACACAAGCCCGGGAGAGCACGGTCACGGCCAAGCCGCTTTTTTCAGAAGGTACGATCCGTCCCGTGCGTGCTTTTGCATCTAAGCCAAACTTCCCCCTCCTTGGCGACGTAAGCCCTTGTTAGCTATGGGGTTGTGAAAATCGTCCTGTGCGACGTCTGACTACAGGGAAGCCCCCGGCAGGGTTGGGCTGATGCCCAACAGTTCATACGTGTTTAGCGTGCTAACAAACATAAGATGGAGTGTTTCCAGACCAAAAGAGTTGATTTTTGTCCGGCGAGCCGCGTGCGTGAGCACGCGGTTGGCGAGCCCCGGGCTTTAGCCCGGGGAGAGCCGAACAAGTACATTGCGTTGTTTTTCTCCGCCAGCTGAAGCTGGCGGCTCGCCATTTGCAAGAAAAAACGCTTATTCTCTCCTAGCATGGAAGCGCCAAACCAAGTGATGTGCTAGCTCGCTAAACACGTACGAAGTCGGCGGCTCGCCGTTCAACCGCGGGCTTACGGTGCACAGCTGGCCAACCGCCGGCTTACGCCGGCGGCTCTCCTCTCCCACTGCAAACAGCCGCAGACGTTGTTCGTGCCGGCCTATGCCGGGCTGAACTTCGAGCACATTCACGACGGCACCCGCCAGGGTCGGGACCGGCTGTTTGAGCCCCGGCCAGCGCCCATGCAGCTACCGGAGGACCCTGCGGTTTGTCTTTCGGCCCGGGGACCAGATCCGCTTTGCCCTGTCCCCCAGCGGCGGTGGGCGAGGCAACCCGGCCTGGGAGGTTCAGTGTTTCATTCGCCCCTACCCGGTAGGGCAGCTTTATCGGCTGGTGATGCAGGCGGCATATGTGCCCTACGAGTCCCCGGAGCAGAAGCAGCGTTTGGCTCGGCAGCACTTGCGGGAATTAAAACTCCCTGACACCGCAGCGGGTGCCAGGGAGTCCCTGCCCAGCCAGCAGGACGGAAAGGGTATCAGAAGACAGTTATCCACAGTCGCGTGCTCAAATTCGCACGCCAGAACACACCAGGCTAACGGAACTATCATCTAGAATTTTAGAATATGAGAACAAGGGCGACCTGGTATCGCGAATACAAATATTATAGCCTACACGGCGCAAAACAAACTTGCAATTCTCCCAGCTTGAAGGGTGCGGCTGAAATTTTGTGGCGGTTTTCAGGCAGCCTGGCGGATGCAGGTGGTCCAAAGGTGGTCAAAAGTTCCATCCAACAGCGCCGCCCGAAGGCT
>JALSGI010000850.1 GCA_026982835.1 Planctomycetota bacterium
GTGTCGAGCATTTGGTCGAGCGATTGGTGGAGTTGCTCTCGGCGGGCGGGGGAGATTACACTCATGGTAAACTCCTTGGGTCGTCATAGGGGAAAGGAACAAAATACAAACCGATCCTATGACGACCTATTTTCTATATCTTGCCCAATCGCGCAACAGGATTTCAGCCGCACCCCGCTTATTCTCTCCTAGCATGGAAGCGCCAAACCAAGTGATGTGCTAGCTGGCTAAACACGTACGACTTTTCTTTTTTGTGGCACAGAAAGGAGGTATGACCAATGAAAGGGTGTCGTCTGCTCGTTCTCTGGCTAGGGCTTGCCGTGGGGGGCAGCCCGGCGGTAGTGGCCCAGGAGAATCCCTTGGGGGGGATTCAGCTCTTGCCCGGTTACAAGCACGAGCCGCTGCAAGGGATCGACAGCGTGGTGGGTCGGATCGTCGGCCCCAAGGGGCTGGTCATCCAGTACGAGATCGGCCGCATCCCCCGGGGAGGGCTTGCCTTTGGCGGGGGGTTTGTCAACGCTGCCAAGCGGGCGCCCAAGAACCAACTCCGCCTGTACCGGGAACAGCAGGTGCATGGGCATCCGGTCCATCTGGCCTACCTGAAGGACGGCACGCTGATTGTCACCTTTCCCCGCTCGATCCCCGGCAAAGGGATCAACTTCCGTACCAAGGTGACCCGACCGGAACAAATGGCCGAGGTGCTGTTGATGCTGCTGGGCTTCCCGCAAGGTGCCCCGGTCAAGTAGATGCTCCGTGCAGATGCCTGGCCCGTGCTGGCAAAAGAAAAAAGCCCGTGGTCCTGATGAGCAGGACCTCGGGCTTGCTTTTTGGCTTGCGGGGCGAAGCGCCCGCGAAGAGCCTCCGCGTTACTTTTTCAGCTTGGCCAGGTACTTGTCCGGATCGGCCGTGATCTTCTCCTGGCAGCCCTCACAGCAGATGAACACGTCCTGTCCCTTGACGCTGACCTTCTTGGGCACGCCCATCGACCCCAACGGCTCGTCGCTGACCGGGCAGATTTTCTGCTTTTGGGCCAGCTGGCGATCCTCCTCGGAGAGCTTGGCTAGGTTGGCGGCGATCTCCTCGTCGTCGTGCTCGTGGTCGTGATGGGCATGGTCGCCGTGATCGTGGTCCTCGTGGTCCGCATGGTCTCCATGGTCGCCTTGGTCACTTTGACCACTCTGGCCACCTTGTTGCTGGCCGCCGGAGTCGCTCTTGCCGCCGCAGCCGGGCAGGGCCACCCACAGGACCAAGGCCAACATGCTCACACTCAGCGAAAGCCATGGGAAACGTTTCATTTCGGCTTTTCCTTTCTCGAAAAACGCGGAAGGGGCAACGTGGCAACATACCACGTGTGCCACATGGTCTGCCAATCCTAGCGCCACAACGCGCCGCCATCCCAACCGGCGCAGGCCCAAACCAAAGTAACCGCAAAAACACCTGAAACGATCGACCCTGCCGCCCACCATTAACACCGCCAGCGGCAAAGAAGAGCCGGGGTGGGCACAAACTGGCCTGCTGTACCGGCAACCGCCGGGAAAGAAAACCCCTCCGGCGGGAGCTCCATTCCCCTGACCCAGGGACAACATGGCTGGAGTGCATGGGCCGGATAGTCGCGGAGAGGGACTATGCCGGTAGGCGAGGCGTTCTGGAACTTGCAACAAGGGCAGGGGCACCTGGCCGAACGGTTCTGCCGGCCGCAGCAGCCACCTTGCCGGTGTTCCTGCCCCCGGCAGGCACATCCCCCGGAAGATTCTCTCGGCAACTTGTTTTCCCCGGCGAGTGCGTGCTCGCAGAAACACTGTCCCCCGGTCCATCCGGCGACCAGCCAGGCCCCCAAGGCCCCCAGGTGGATCAGCAGCTTGGCCGTGTTTGCAGGGGTGAGCAGATCGGCCATTGGTCCTTCCTGCGAGGTTGCTTTCCGTAAAGTGGGGAAAACTGCCTCAATTCTAGGAAGGGCCGCCGGGGCAGACCAGGGTAGTTCTCTTGCCGCGGGACATTCTTTGACCTCGTCGCTGCGGCGGATTAGATTGGTTCCAAGTCCACACTCCCGCGGAAAATGCCCTCCCGTAGCTTCCCTGTTTCGCTTCCCGCCTGCTGACGAGACGCATGCCATGACCGGTCGGATCGCTCTCCTGGGGACGGTGTTGCTGGGCTTGAGTGCCGCGGCCGCACCGGCTCAAGTGGAACTGAGCCGGTTGCAGCCGCAGGTGCTGGCCCGGGGAAAAGAGAACACGCTGACCCTTACCGGCAAGAATCTCCAGCAACCCCGCAAGTTGCTCTTGCCTTGGGAGGCCCCGGCGCAACTGGACCCGGACGTGCCGGACAACGGCAAGAAAAAGGACCGCGTGGTGTATCGCGTCTCGGTGCCGGCCGAGCAGCCGGTGGGGGTGTATCCGGTGTGGGTGGCCACTGCGGCTGGGGTCAGCGCTGCGCGACTGATCTGGGTGGACCACCTGCCCGTAGCCACCGAAAGCCCCAACAACCACCAGCCCGCTGCGGCCCAGCAACTGGCCTGGCCGGTGGCCCTCTCGGCCCAGGCCGAAGCCGAGCAGTACGACTATTTCCGCCTCCGCTTGCGAGCCGGGCAGCGCGTTTCGCTGCAAGTGGTGGCCGCCGCCTTGGGCTCGCAGGCCGACATGGTGCTGAAAGTGTTCCATCCTTCGGGCCGCGAGCTGCTCTACGTGGACGACTCCACCGGCGGCGGCTCGGACCCACAGGCCGTGTTCGTGGCCCCCGAGGAGGGCGAGTACCTGCTGCGGCTGCATGATGTGCGTTTTCGCGGGGGGAGCGGGTACGGCTACGTGCTGCGGGTGGGCCGCTTCCCGGTGGTCGAGGGCCTTTACCCGCTGGTGCTCCCCGGCGGCAAAGAGCAAGCCGTGCAGGTGGCCGGCCCGGGGACACTCTGGCAGCGCACCTTCTCCTTGCCCAGCCGAGAGGGGTGGTGGCGTCGGGAGTTTCGGGCCGACGGGTTCCCGGACGCCGCCCCGCTGTGGCTGCGCAGCTCCGGCGTGCCGGAACACCGCGAGCAAGGCCCCAACGACCGCCGCGAGCAAGTGCGGCCGGTGACGTTTCCCTGCGGGGTCAACGGGGTGTTCCAGCAGCCGGGGGACCGGGACCTGTGGGCGCTGCAGCTGGTCAAGGGCAAGCCGGTGGTGTTCCAGGGCCAGGCCCGCCAATTCGGCTCCCCGGCCGATCTCTATCTGCGACTCTTCGATGCCCAGGGCAAACAACTGGCCGAAGTGGACGACACCGCCGGGGAGGAAGGTCGGCTGGTGTTCACTCCCCCGGCCGACGGCATCTACTACCTGCAAGTGGAAGAACTGGCCCAACAGGCCGGACCCGCCTTCAGCTACCGCGTGGAAGTCCGTCCCCGGACGCCCACGGTGCAACTGACGGCCGACGCCCTGGTGCTGAACGCCCCGCAAGGCGGCGTGGCCGTGGTGAAGGTGACCGCCACGCGGTTGGGATACAACGAGGCGGTGGAGCTGACCGCTGCGGGTCCCTCGGGACTGGCGCTCTCGGGCAACCAGATCCCCAAGGGGAAGAAGGACGCGCTGCTGCGACTGCGCGTGCCCCCGCAGTGGGAACCCGGCTCGGTGTATCGGATTCGCCTGCAGGGGAAGCTGGCGGGCCGCAAGGAGTTGGTGCCGGTGCTGGCCACGGCCGGGTGGCGGAAGCAGTTTCCCGGGATCAAGTACCCGCCGCGTCCGCTGGTGGAGGAGTTGGTGTTAGGCATCGGCCCCCGGTTCCCCAAGTTCTTTGAAGTGGCGCTTGCCGCCACCGAAGTGGCGGCCCGCCGCGGCACCAAACCCGCCCAGGTGAAAGTCACCTTGAAGCGACTCCACAAGAAGTTCCAGGACCCGGTGCGGCTCCAGGTGCAAGGGCTGCCTCCCGGGGCCAAGGTGCAAGGGGCCGTGGTGCCCAAGGGGAAAAACGAAACGGTGCTCTCCATCTCCGTGCCCCCGCAAGTGCCCACCGGCAAGTTTCGCCTGCGGATTACGGCCCGCGGCGAGTTCCAGTACCAGCCCCTGCAACAACAACTGCCGGAGCTGGTGCTGGTGGTGAAAACCAAGGAGGGTCTGCCGCTGGTGGCCCCGGGGCGATAGGGGCCGGCAGTTTCCTCGGGGCGTATTCTTCCACTGCAACAGCAGCAGGCCGCCCGTTTTCCATCAGCTCTTGGAGAACCACTCCGGGGCCGTGCCTGCGGCGTGCCACTGTCGCAGGGCTTCGTAAACCGTAACGGCCACGGCGTTGGAGAGGTTCAAGCTGCGCACCTGGCTGCGCATGGGGATGCGCAGCACGCGGTCCGGGTAGCGCTGGAGGAGCCAATCGGGCAAGCCGGTGCTTTCGGCCCCAAACACCAGCGCATCGCCCGGCTGGTAGTCGATGGTGTGATAGCCCCGGGTGCCCCGCTTGGAAAAAAGCCACAGCCGCCCAGGGGCCAGTTGCTGCAGCAGGTGGTCCCAGTTGTTGACCACCTGCCAGCAGAGATGTTGCCAGTAGTCCAGCCCGGCCCGGCGCACCTGGGCGCTATCCACCCGGAAGCCCAACGGCCGCACCAGCCACAGCTTGCAGCCGGTGGCCACGCAGGTGCGGCCCACGCTGCCGGCGTTGTAAGGAATCTCCGGCTCGAACAGCACCACGTGGAGCAAGGGATCGGGGGAGGATTCCATAGGCGATGAACGCTGGGGCATGAGGCTGGTTCTTGTGTTGCTGGATTCGGGTGGAAAACCGGTTTCTCCGCTCCTTTGCGATCAACGCGCCGCTTACCCATGGGCAATTCGATCGTATCGGTTTTTCCGGATTTGACGATTGAGGAAACGTGTTCTAGGGTTGAAATGCCCTGGAACCCTGCATCTGTTCGCGCAATTGGCTTTCGGCGATTCTGTTCCGGTTTTTTCCCTTACCTCCTGGCAGCCCCCCGAAGTTCCACGACCTTCGTCGCTTCGTGCGGTTTTGGCGTAGCTTTTGGTCGTACGTGTTTAGCGTGGCAGTACAAGGCAGAGCGTTTCCAAGCAAAAACGAATCGATTCTTGTCCGGCCAGCCCCGGACTTCAGTCCGGGGAGAGCCTGGCAACGGGTTCGGTTGTTTTTCTCCGCCAGCTGAAGCTGGGTACGTGTTTAGCGTGCAAGCTCAAGACGAAACGCCCCCAGATCAAAAGCAAGCCGGAGGCTTGCCAGCCTTGTAGCCGGTGGTCGTAGCGAAGCGGAGACCACCGGAAAGCACGGCCATTACCCCACCCCGCACCCCGGCAGGGGTGCCAGAAATAGCGAGCGGTCCCTCCCTCTGGCATCCCTTCGGGATGCTCAAGGACAAGGAAAAATGCTGCCTTCCGGGGGTCTGACGACCGTGAGGCTACGAAGCTGCGACGCCTGCGGCGTCGGTCCTCCGGCTGCTAGCTGGCAAAACACGTACGAAGCTGGCGGCTCGCCGGTTGCAAGAATTGGCGTTTTTTCTGGCATCGGAGCGGAAGCTCCGGCGCAAGGCGCACGCCGCAAGCCGATACTGCTCCTCCCCGCACTAACGTGCGGGGCTCTTTCAAGACCCAAGACCCAGACGCTGACGTGCGGGGCTCCGGCTCCCTTCAAGCCCCCAGGCCTCTCAACCCTCCGGGAGCTGACGCTCCCGGATCGCCGTTCTCTGCCGAGGGAAGTCGGCGGTTCGCACCCTCCGGGCCGGGATGTATCATGGAACAGAAGGTCGCACCGGCAAGCGGCCGTTTTTGTTTCCCGTGTCCCTGGTGTGCGAACGCCTGCCGTGGTGAACCAGCAGCAAACTCCTGTGCCTGAGCCTGAAATCCCTTCTCCTACCCCCCTAGCCCGGCGGCGGTGGCTTGCCGCCCTGGCAGGACTGGCCCTGCTGCTGGCCGCGGTTGCCGCAGCCGATTGGTGGATCTGCTACCCGGAGCAGGTAGCGAAGCGTTACCTGGGCCGCCAGTCCTGCGCGGCGTGCCACCAGGAGCAGCTGGCCCGCTGGCAAGGCTCGGACCACGACCGGGCCATGGAACAGGCCACGCCCCGGACCGTGCTGGGCGACTTCGACGGTGCGGTGTTCCGCTACGGCGGCGTGGAGCATCGCTTTTCGCGCCGCGGCGATAAGTTTTTCGTCACCACCGAAAACGCCCAGGGCAAGCTGCAGACCTTCCAGGTATCGCACACCTTCGGCTGGCGGCCGCTGCAGCAGTACCTGGTTTCCTTTCCCGACGGGCGCAAGCAGGTGCTCCCCTTTTGCTGGGACGTGCAGGGCAAGCGGTGGTTTCACATCTACCAGCACGAAAGCGACCCCGTCCGTCCCGGCGAGCGGGTCCACTGGACCGGCCTGGACCAGAACTGGAACTACATGTGCGCCGCCTGCCACAGCACCGACGTGCGCAAGGGCTACGATCCCCGCCGCCGCTCCTACCACACCACCTACCACGAAATCGATGTCAGTTGCGAGGCGTGCCACGGCCCGGGCAGCCTGCACGTGCAGCTGGCCCAAAGCACCAGCCTGTTCTGGGACCGGCGGCACGGCTACGGGCTGGCCCGGCTCAAAGGTCCCCAGAGCAAAACGCAGTTGGAATCCTGCGCTCCGTGCCACTCCCGGCGGCAAGTGCTGCGGGAAGGGTTTCAGCCGGGAGAGGAGCTGCTGGACTACTACGTGCCCGAGTTGCTCGACGACCAGCTGTACTACGAAGACGGCCAGATCCGCGAGGAAGTCTACGTCTATGGCTCCTACTTGCAGAGCCTGATGTACCGCAAGGGGGTGCGGTGCAGCGATTGCCACGAGCCGCACTCGGCCACCTTGAAGCTGCCCGGCAACCGGCTCTGCCTTCAGTGCCACGAGCCGGGCAAGTACGACACGGCCAACCACCATCATCACCACCCGCAGGGCCCCGGCGGCCGCTGCGTGGAGTGCCACATGCCGCAGCGGAAGTACATGGTGATCGACCCCAGACGCGATCACAGCATCCGCGTGCCCCGGCCCGAGCTGAGCCGGCTCTATCGCACCCCCAACGCCTGTAGCCAGTGCCATTACCGGCGCAAGCACCGCCTGGAGCAACGGTGGCGCGACTACCACCACTGCCTGGAGCAGGCCCGCTCCGGCGATCCGGACGCCCGGGCCGTGATCGACGAACTGGACCGCTGGTCCGATCAGTGGGTCAAGCAGTGGTACGGAGACAAACGCCAGCGAAAAAAACACTGGACCTACCTGCTGGCTGCGGCCCGTAGCGGGCGCCTGCCCGGGCAAGACGCTGCCGGGGAGGGGCCCCCTTCGGCCGAGGAGCTTCGCCGCCGGAGGGAGCAAATCGTCCAGGGATTGCAGCGGCTGCTTGCCCGCCGGGAACTGGGGCCGCTGGTGCGGGCAAGCGCCGTGGCCCTGCTGCGGCAATACCTGGACGTTTCGTGGGTGCGGGAGATCAACGACCAGGCCCTCAAGGACCCCGAGCCGCTGGTGCGTCGGGCCGCCCTAGGCAACCTGGAGGTGCTGTACCCGGTGCGGAACATCCAGCGCTGGAGCTACGAAAAGCTCTCCGCCCAGGAAGCCGATCAATTGGACCTCGTGTTCCGCCGCCTGGTGCGTCGGGTCCAGGGGCTGTTGCAAGACCCGGTGCTGGCCGTGCGCACCGAAGCGGCCCGGGTGCTCTCCATCGTCCCTCGACACCTGATCGATCCCAACTACCGCAAGGCGTGGAAAGAAGCCCTGGCCGAGTACGAAGCCACGCAACGCCTGCTGGCCGATCGGCCCGGGGCCCATCTGAACCTGGGCGTGCTGTACAGTAACCGCCTGGAGTTCGAGCAGGCCGAAGCCCACTACCGCCAGGCGCTGGAGCTGGACCCCCACTTCGTGCCGGCCATGATCAACCTGGCCTTGATGTACAACTACCAGGGGCGCAACGACCAGGCCGAGCGGCTGCTTCGCCAGGCGGTGAAAGACGCCCCGGAGTTCGCCGACGCGGCCTATTACCTGGGACTGCTGCTGGCCGAAGAACGCTCGCGCCTGAAAGAAGCCGCCCGGTGGCTGCAAAAAGCCACCGAGCTTGCCCCAGAGTATGCCCGAGCCTACTACAACCTGGGGCTTGCCTTGCAAGCGTTGGGCCGTTGGGAGGAAGCTCGGGTGGCGCTGCGGCAGGCTCAACGCCTGGAGCCGGAGAACTTGGACTTCCTCAACGCCCTGGTCCACTACCACATGCAGCGGCGGCAGTGGTCCGAGGCGCTGGAGTACCTGGACCAGATGGCCCGCCTGCTGCCCGGCAATCCCGAAATCCAGCAGATGCGCCGGCAACTGCGTCGCCGGGCCGGAGGGGCCGGACCGTGAACAAGGGCATGAAGGGGTGGGGGCTTGGGGGGCTGGAGGGATACAGAGCCCCGCACGTGAGTGCGGGGAGAAACGGCGAATCGGCGTGCGGCCTGCGCTGTTGCGCCGGTGCTTCCGCACCGGGCAAGAACAAACGCTAACTACCACAACCGGCGAGCCGCCAGCTTCGTACGTGTTTAGCCAGCTAGCAACCAGAAGATC
>JALSGI010000851.1 GCA_026982835.1 Planctomycetota bacterium
GCGCCGGCGGCCGTTCCCCAGGGGTAATCCCGCCAACCTTGGGCCAGACGGCCGCGGCGCAGCAGCAACAGTGCCCGGTTCCAGCGCGCCAGGGGGTGGTGGGGGGCAAGGTGGCAGGCTTGATCGATGCTCTCCCAGGCACGGGGGAAATCAGCGCTGTCCTCAGCCGCCAGGGCGCGGTTGACCCACCAGTCGGCCAGGTCTTGTCGCGGCTGGGACTCCAGCAGCGCCAGTGCGCCCTCGGGCGCGCCGCTCTGGCGCAGAATCTCCGCCAGGTGCAGCCGGTAAGTAGTCGATTGCGGCGCCAGGGCGAGCACGGTCTTCATACAGCGCAGCGCGATCTCGGGCCGGTCGGCGCGTAGATGGACCTCGGCCAGTAGATCCCACAGCGGCGCCGAGTGTGGCGCCCCTTGCACGGCCTGACTCAGCACGCTGTGGGCCTGCGGCAGCTCGCCCCGGTGCAGGTGCAACTCCCCCAGCCGCTGGAGGGCTGGGACGAAACCGGGGGCCCGTTGGAGCGCCGTGGCGGCCTCGGTCAGAGCCCGATCCCCATCCCCCAGCCGCTCCCAGGCCAGGGAACGGGCCAGATAGAGGTCGGCGCGGTGGGGGTGATCGGCCAAGAGGGCATCAATGTGCCGCAGGGCCAGCCTGGGTTGGCCGGACTCCAGGGCTGCCAGGGCCCGCTGCCAGCGAGAGAGATCGGGGGCTGTGCTGGAATTGTGCCGTTCCATGGCCCTTCCCATCGGCCGGGAAGGGGTGAAGCTGAATCAATCGAGCTCATTCAACCAGCGGGGGAAGTATTCGCGTAAGGTGTCGATGACACTGTCCCAATCCCGCAAGCGGGGTTGGCGCAGTAGCCTCAGCGAGGTATACCACGGTGTCTCTTCGCCCTCGAGCCCCCAACGCCAACTGGGAACGAAGGGGAGCAGCACCAGGCTGGGCACCCCCAAGGCACCGGCCAGATGGGCATTGGTGTTGGCGATGGTGAGCATGCCGTCGCAGGCGGCCATTTGGGCCGCCAGTTCGTCGAGATCCTCGAAGGGATCACACTCCCGCCAGCGGTGTAGCCGGATGCCAAAATGTTGTTCAGCCTCCCGGCGTTCTTCTTCGCTGGCCCAATATTGCATGTCCACCCAGTGAACCCCGGGAGTGCGCAGGATGGGGGCCAGTTGCGCCAGCTCCAGG
>JALSGI010000852.1 GCA_026982835.1 Planctomycetota bacterium
CGGCCCAAAGCACTCCCACGGCCCCGGCCCAAGTGGCGTGCTGGCCGGTTTTCTCCTCGGGCACGCGCCAGCGGACCGCTTGCAAAGGGTCCAGCTCTTTCAGTTCGTAGCGTAGCCGTTGCGGCAACAGCGCCCGCAGCGCTTCGTGTTCCCCGGGACCGACCACCAGGCGGGCCTGAGCGATGACCAGCTGGGGATCGGAACGCAAGACGGCCCCCAGGGTGCGTTGGATTTCGGCCAGGATGGCTTCTTCGTCGGTTTCGTGAGGGGTGGGCACAGAGTGGGAAAAGATCAGGTGCCGCCCTTGCACCACGGAGATTTCAAATCTTCCCCGGGCCGGCCAGATCAACAGCTCCGCTTCCGCAGGCTCGCTCCCTTGCCGGGCCAGGGTTCGCAACAGCAGTTCGGCCAGGGCCACGGGGGTGATGGACACCTGGGCCACCTCCAGCCCGGCCTGGGAAAGCACCGCCTGGATCGCCTCCACTTTTTGCCGGGGGGCTTCCACCAGCAGCACTTCCCGCTGCTCTTCCCCCGGAGGGACTGGCAGGGGCAAAAAGTCCAGCAACAGCGACTCGATGGCCGTGGTGAGCTTCATTTCGGCCTGAAGTCGCACCACGGCGGGGAGTTCCTCCTCGGGCACTGCCGGCAGCTGCAGCCGCCGGACCACCACTTCGTTGCGGCCCAAGGCCACCAGGGTTTCGCGGGCCCGAAACCCCTGCTGCTCCAGCTGTTGCAGCAACAGCGCCCCAGCTTGCTCTGGCTCTTCCAAGGGATCCAGCTGTGAGGGCCACTGCCACGGCAAGCCGCGTAGCACCCGGGGGCCGTTGCGCCCTACTTCCGCTTCCACGGCGGTTAAAAGACGCTGATCCCACTCCAGGGCAATGACTTTCGGCATGATCGCTCCGGATTGCGAAGGCTCAAGCAGGGGAACCTGCACCGGTTCCCTGGGTCGATTATTCTTCCCGTCAGCGGCATTCACAAGCCGCCGCGGAGGCTCCAAGGGGCAGCACGGCGGGGACGTCCGGGCGGAAGGACACTCCCGCTGTAAAGTTAAACCCCGCAAAGGTGCAAAATGTGCACAACGGATGCAAGGATTCATCAAACCGGCGAACCATTTTGCCGCTTGGGGGGTTTAACCTTGCAGAGGGAGCAGTGCGCTGGGAGTTTGCAAGGTTAAACCCC
>JALSGI010000853.1 GCA_026982835.1 Planctomycetota bacterium
CTCCCCCCGCTTACGCGGGGGGCTCTTGGTTGTGCAAGTTGACGTTTGTTCTCACCCCGGTGCGGAAGCACCGCCGCAAGACCCACGACCCACGACCCAAGACCCAGACGCTGACATGCGCACGCTCCGCGGGCTGAAGGTGCGCGGCTCGCCACCCCCCAAGCCCTCAAGCCCCCAAGCCTCCAAGCCCCCAAGCCTCCAAGCCCTTTATCCCCCGGCGCCCAAAAGCTCCTCCAGCTCATCGACCAGTTGGGCAAAGTAGTCCAGAGCGGTGTTGACCGGCTCGGGGGTTTCCATGTCCACCCCGGCGTCGCGGAGCAGATCCAGCGGATCCTTGGAGCAGCCGCCTTTGAGGAAGTTGAGGTACGCCTCCCGCTCGGCCTCCCCGCCGGAGAGCACCCGGCGGCTTAAGGCGATGGCGGCCGACATGCCCGTGGCGTACTTATACACATAGAACGCATGGTAGAAGTGCGGGATGCGGAAACACTCCAGGTCCAGCTCGGCGTCCAGTACCACGTCCGGACCGAAGTACGCCTCCAGCAGCTCGTGATACACCCGGCAGAACGCTTCCAGGGTGAGTGCCTGGCCCTCTTCGGCCATCTGGTGGGTGATCTTCTCGAACTCGGCGAACATCGTCTGGCGGATGAGCGTGCCGCGGATGTCGTCGATTTCGCGGTTGATCAGGTAGGCCCGCTCCTTGGGGTCCTTGGCCTGCTGGAGCAGGTGGTGAAACAGCAGCTCCTCGTTGAAGGTGCTGGCCACCTCGGCCACGAAGATGGTGTAGTTGTAGTACTGGTAGGGCTGGTGCCGCGAGGAGTACCAGGAGTGCATCGAGTGGCCTGCCTCGTGGGCCAGGGTGAACACGTGGTCCAGCACCTCCTCCTTGTAGTTCATCAGGATGTAGGGGTCGCCGTCGTAGGTGCCGTAGCTGAACGCCCCGGATTGCTTGCCCTGGTTTTCGTAGCGGTCACACCAGCGGCCCCGCAGGCCCTGCTCCAGCACCTGCTGGTACTCCGCTCCCAGGGGGGCCAGAGCCTGGAGGATCACATCCACCGCTTCGTCCCAGGTGTGGCGTTTTTCCAGTTCGGCCAGGATGGGCACGTAAGTGTCGTACACGTGCAGCTTGTCCAGCTTCATCGCCCGGCGGCGCACTTCGTAGTACTTGTGCAGCGCCGGCAGGTGCTGCCGCACCGCCTGGATGAGATTGTCATAGACGCTCACGGGCACGTTATCGGGGAACAGGGCCTTTTCCAGCGCGCTGGGGTAGCGGCGAGCCCGGGCGTAATACACATCGCGCTGGATCGCCCCGCTCAGGGTGGCCGCCAGCGTGTTCTGGTGATCGCGATAGACGCCGTAGTACTTGTGGAACGCTTCTTGGCGCACCCGGCGCTCGGGGCTGCGCAGCAGCACGGCGAAGTTGGCGTGGCTCAGCGGCACTTCCTGCCCCTTTTCGTCGCGGACGCTGGGGAACTTCAAATCGGCGTCGTTCAGTTGGCGAAACACCTGCGGGGCCGTTTCGGACATCTGCAACTGCATGGCCAGCAGCCGCTCTTCGCCGGGGGTGAGCGTGTGCGGCCGGTAGAGGAGGATGCGCTGAAGCATCAAGCGGTACGGCTCCAGCCGGGGGGACTGAAGCATTTGTTCCATCTGCTCTTCCGGCACGGCCATCAGCTCCGGGCGGATGAAGCTAGAGGCTTCGGCCGCCTGGGCCGCCGCGTGGATGAACCGCCCCCGCATCTCCTGGTAGCGGCTGTTGGCCGTGTCTTCGGCCGTTCTCAGAAAAGCGTAACAGCCCAGCCGCTCGCCCAGCCGGTCCATCTCCAGGTCGAACTCCAGGCACTCGGCCAACGGGTCGGCCCCCTGGCCCAGGCGGCCCCGGAACTGCTCGTACTCGGGAATGCGGGCCACCCATTGCTGGAACGCCTGCTCCCAGGCTTCGTCGGAGGGGAACAAGCTGCTTAGGTCCCAGGTGTCCTGCTGGGGCACTTCGCTTCGCTTGGGGAGGCGTTTTCCTGCGGCTTGGCTCATGGTTTGTTCCTTGATGCGGGAGTGCGATTTGGCGAGCTTGGAGTATTCTACCGCAACGGCTTCGGTGCTGAAGAGTGGAGCCCTGCCGCCTCCGGGAGCTTACGCTCCCGGCTCGCTGTTCAACCGCCGGCTGAGGCCGGCGGCTCGCCACCGGTGTGAGATTGAGATAACGTGTTTGGCGAGCCCCCGGCTTTAGCCGCCCGGAGAGCCAAGAAAAACGCATGTCGATCTTCTCCGCCGACTCAGGTCGGCGGCTCGCCGTTCTCCGCCAGCTGAATACGTGTTTAGCGTGCCAGCACAAGATGGAGTTTTCCAGAGCAAAAGAGTTGATTCTTGTCCGGCGAGCCGCGTGCGTCAGCACGCGGTTGGTTTGAACCGTGTCGGCGGTTGCTCCTGCTCGATGCAACCGGGAGCTTACGCTCCCGGCTCGCTGTGATCTGTTTTCTTGCGCTGGAGCAGAAACTCCCAGTGGCTGGCGGCCCTGCCGCCTCCGGGGGAGCTGACGCCGGCGGCTCGCCACGCCCTCAAGCCTCCAAGCCTCCCCCCGCTAACGCGGGGGGCTCTTGGGCTCCTCCGCGGGCTTACGCCCGCGGCTCGCCATCCCTCCAAGCCTCCAAGCCTCCACGCCTCCGGTGCGGCAGCACCGGCGCAACAGCGCACGCCGCAAGCCGCGGAGCAAGAGACGGCTCGATGCCAGCTAGCCCGTCCCGGCTGGACGTTTGAGCAGCGCCTCGAAGCGGTCCAGATGGGCTCGCTCGGCGCCCAGCACTTCCTCGGCCAGTGTTTTGGCCTCCGGGGACTGGATGCCCTGGACGAGCTGTTCCATTTCCGCGATGGTCCGCCGCTCGGCTTCCACCACCAGAGGGAGCAGGTATTCCATGTCCAGGTCGTGCAGATCGGTAAACTCCATGGGGAACTCGCCCGGGTCCACCGCCCCGTCGTGCTCGTAGATGAACTCGGCCAGTCGCCGGGCGGTTTCCTGGTGATCCTGGGCCGCGTGCCGCAGGGCCTCAACGGCCTCCTGGTCCTCGTGCCGGTGCCAGGGATCGGCGTACTCCAGATAGACCGGCAGCGAGCGGTACTCCAGCTGCAGCAGGCGGTTGAGGGCTTGCAGGTCTTGCGGGGCGATCATGCTCGGTTTGGCCGTCTTTTGCGAGGAAAGCCTTTTCCGAAAGGCCGGGCAAGCGTTCCGGGGCAAACTAGCGGAAAAGCGGCTCCACGGCCGCTGTGGCCCAGGCAAACACGCCGTTCCAGTAAACGCCGATCACCAAAAGCGGCAGCGACAACACCAGGGCAAACAGCCCGTCGGCCGAACGCACAAGCGGCACGCTTACTTGCGGCTGGGACTCGGGGGCCGGGTCCATCGTCATCACCTTCACCACCCGCAGGTAGTAAAACAGGCTCAGGGCGGTGTTCAGCCCGGCCACCACCAGCACGGGCCACAGCCGGGCGTCGGCCAGCGAAGCCAAGATGGCGAACTTGGCGGCAAACCCGGCCAGGGGCGGCAACCCGATCAGGCTGAAAAACACTGCGGCAAAGCAGACCACCAACCCGGGACTTTGTCGGATCAGCCCCGCGTAGTCGGCAATCTCTTCGCTGCCCAGGCGGTTGCGAAGCACGGCCACGATGTAAAAAGCCGTGAGGTTCATAAACAGATAAACCACCACGTAGAACAGCAGCGTGGCCAGAGCCCCGCGGGCCCCGTCGCCTTGGAGCATCAAGGCGGCGGCCACGGGCATCATCATGTAGCCGGCATGGGCGATGGTTGAGTAGCCCAGCAGCCGCTTGATATTGGTCTGCCCGTAGGCGGCTAGGTTGCCGAAAGTGGCCGTCAAGGCGGCCAGCAGGCCGATCACGTAAGCGGCAAACCGGCGAGCCGGGCCCAGGGCCTGGTTCAATTCGGCTCGATCCAGTGCGGGGGCTTCTCCGGCGGGAGCCTGCTGTGCCGGGGCGGCGTGCCCGGGCTGGTGCTCTCCCCCGGCGGGGGCGAAGGCCACGGGAACGATCTTCGCAGCCGGAGCTTTTTCCGCTTCGACTACTCCGGCAGGTAGCGATTGCACTTGGGCTTGCTGGGCACCGGGCCGGGAAGCCACCGACGGGGTTTCCGGCGGCACGTAGCTTAGCCCCACGGCGGTGCGCACCAGCAGGGCCAGTGCGGCGGCCTTGCTGGCCACGGAGAGAAAACCGCCCACCTCGGCCGCAGCGCCGTGGAACACGTCCGGAGCCCAGAAGTGGAACGGAAAGGCCGACAACTTGAACGCCAAGCCTACCATAATCATCAGCCCACCCAGCACCAGCACCACCTGGCCCACTTCGCCTGCCTGGCCGGCCAGCACCTGGCCCAGGCGAGCCGCCAGCGTGGGCAAGTGCAGCGAGCCGAGTGAGCCGCCCAGCAGGCTGATCCCGTAGAGCATCACCCCGGCCGCCCCCGCTCCATAGACGGAAAACTTAAGCGCCGCCTCGGAGCTATCGCGGCGGCCCTTGAGGATCCCGGCCAGGGCATACGAGGGCACACTGGCCATCTCCACGGCCAGGAAGATGGCCAGCAGGTTGTTGGCCGAGGTCATCAGGCACATGCCCAGCGTGGCCCCCACGGCCAGCACGTAGAAGTCGGTGGCGTCTTCGGGGCGGGGGATGCCGCTGCGCCAAGTGAAGATGACGAACAACACCAGAAAGGCCAACAGGAACACGCGGAAAAAGACCATGAACGGGTCGAACACCAGCAGGCCCGTAAACAGCTCGGCCTGCTGCGGCAGTTGCGGGTTGTGCATCTGAGCTGCGGCCAGCCAAAAGCCGGCCAGCGCCCCAAGCAACGCAATAATCATCGGGTTTTGCAGCCGCGGCAGCAGCATCCGCAGCAAAAGCAACGCCACGGCCGTGGCGCAGAGGGCCAGTTCCGGGGCAAACAGTCGCAACGACCCCAGCGTGTCCTGCTGGACCCAGTAGATCAGGTTATGGAAATCCATGGTTGCGGTTCGTCGTGTGAGCGAAGGCTGTGGGTGGGTGCATCGGTTCGGCGGTGCCGGTCTTTCCCCTTGGGGGGTTCCGGCACCGGCTAATCGCCCGGGGCGGCAGCCAGCGGCTCGGGTTGTTGCTGGGCCTGAGCGGTCTGGGCCGCCGGCAACGTGGCGCCGGTCCGTTTTCCCCAGGCCGTAAGGTCTTCGACCACCTTGTTGACCGAAGGGCTCATGTAGTTGAACACCGTCTGCTGCGGCAGCACGCCCAGCAGGATGGCGAAGGCCACCAGCGGGGCGGCGATGGCCCGCTCCCGAAGCGTCATCGGGGTGAGGGCTTCTCCGTGCGGGCCTTTGTACTCGGGGCCCAGATACACCCGCTGCACGGTCCACAGGATGTACCCGGCGGTGAGGATCACCACCGAGGCGGAGATCACGGCAAGCACCGTGCTGTACTTCCAGGCCGAAAGCGTGACGAACACCTCGCCGATGAAGCCGCACAAGCCCGGCAGCCCCATCGCTGCAAAGAAAATGACGATAGAGATGCCGCTATAGACGGGCATCTTGTGGAACAGCCCGCCGAACTCGTCCAGGTTGCGGTGGTGCACCCGGTCATAGACCACGCCCACCAGGAAGAACATCCCGGCCGAGGAGACGCCGTGGGCCAGCATTTGGAACATCGCCCCGTTCATCCCCAGTTGCCAGTAGTGGGTGGTGAACTCCGTGGCGGCCGTGGCGCTCCACACACCCATACCCAGGATCACGTAGCCCATGTGGCTCACCGAGCTATAGGCCACCAGGCGTTTGAAGTCCTTTTGGGCCATGGCGGCAAAGGCCCCATAGACCATGCTCAACACGCCGATGAAGCAGACGAACCAGGCCAGGTCGTAGGCGGCCTGGGGACAGATGGGAAAGCAGATGCGGATGATCCCGTAGCCGCCCATCTTGAGCAGGATCCCGGCCAGGATCATGGAGATGGGCGTGGGGGCTTCCACGTGGGCATCGGGCAACCAGGTATGCACCGGCACCACCGGCACCTTGATGGCAAAGCCGATAAACAGCAGCAGGAAGGCCCACCACTGGAGCGTGGCCCCCAAAAGCTCGTAGTTGAACACGTCGGTGTGCTGGCCCAGCAGCATCAGCGAGAGCATGTTGAAGGTGTGCAGGGGCTGGTCGAGCGGACCCGGGGTGCGCACCGTGGTGCTTGTGCCCAGAGGGACGCTTCCGCTTCGAGCCCCTTGGAGCCGGGCCGAGAAGTACCGGCCTGCCTCGCTTGCCTCCAGAGCCTCGGCCAGGGCCAGCGCCTCCACGGTGGAGCGGTTGCCGCCCACGCGGATCGAAAGCTGCTTGCTCTGGCGGTCCCACTGGGCGGCGATTTCGGTTTCTTTCAGGCTCGGGTCGGCCGCCAGGGTGACCTTGGTGCCTTCGTACTCGGCTCCCGGGTAGTCGGCCACCAGCACCAGCGAGCCGCCGGAATTCTGAGCTCCCTGCAGCGGCAAAGCCCCTTGGGCCTGCACTTGCCGGAGCACTTCCTCATCGAGGTACAGTTGGTTCCAGGCCGTGGGCACTCCCGTGGCGGTGCGCAGCGCCCGCAGATCGCTGCTGAAGTAGAGCATCAAGATGGCGATGACCATGAACACCCCGCCCACCAGGGTATAAAGAAAGAACTTGATGGCGGCGTATTCACGGCGTGGGCCGCCCCAGACGCCGATCAAAAAGTACATCGGCAGCAGCATCACTTCCCAGAACAGGAAGAACAGAAAGAAGTCCAGGGCCAGAAACACGCCTAGCATGCCCGTCTCCAGAATGAGAAACAGCACGCTGTAGGCTTTCACATGCTTCTGGATGCTCCAACTGGCCCAGGCGGCCAGGAAGGTCAACACCGTGGTGAGGATCACCAGCGGGAAGCTGATCCCGTCGGTGCCCATCGTGTAGTAGATGTTGAACGTGGGGATCCAGCGGAGCGTGAAGGCGTTTTGCATTTCGGCCGTCAGGGGCTGGAACCGCACGGCCCCTTCCCCCCCGGGCAGCAGCAACCACAGCGAAAGCACCATCACCACGGCGGTGGTGCCCAGGGTGAACAACCGCACCACCTCGGTCTTTTCCTTGGGGATAAACAGGGCCAGTACCAGCGCCGCCAGCGAGGGCAGGAACACGATCAAGCTGAGCAGGATCACGGCCGTTTGCATGGTTGCGTTCCGTTTGTCTCGGTTACGGGTAAGGGTTGGCTTGGGGGTTCTGGGCTTTCGGGGTTGCCGGCTCCGCGGGGGGCTACCGCCCGCCCACGGCCGAGCCGGTCCAGAAACTCACCAGCACGAACAAGGCCACGGTGCCCACGACGATAAACACCACGTATTGCCGCAGCCGGCCGGTCTGCAACACACGCAGCCGCACGGCCAGGTCATAGACCCACTGGGCAAACAGGTTGAAAAACCCGTCCACGCTGGCCCGGTCGATCACCCGCTCGCCCCAGGCGCTTACGGCCACCACCAGTCGGGCCGAGCCGTCGATCAGGCCGTCGATCACGGTGCGGTCGAACTGGGCCACGAGGCGGGCCAGGAAGTGCACCGGGCGGAAGAACACCGCATGATACAGCTCGTCGAACCACCACTTGTTCCACAGGAAGTTGTACAGGGGGCGGAACTGTCGGGCCACTTCCTCGGCGGCAATCCAACGCTTGGCGTACATCACCACCGCCAGCAGGAACCCGGCCAGCGCGGCCAGCGTGGCCACCGTGGTGGCCTGGGCGTGGATCGCCTCGCGGTGCGAGAGATGTTCGCTGCGGTAGGTCAGGTCGGCCATCAGGGTGCCTGTTCCCACCCCATCGGCGGTGCCGGCGGGCCGGGCCTGCTCCAGCAGGCTTTCGATGGAAAGCCCCACGCCGGGCACACTCCAGGCCACCGACACGGCAAACACGGCCAAAATGACCAGCGGCACCCACATCGCCGGGGGGCTTTCGTGCACGTGCTGGTACACGTGCTGGTCCCGCGGCTGACCCCAGAAGGTCATGAACCACAGCCGGAACATGTAAAAGGCCGTAATCGAAGCCCCAATGGTGGCCGTGTAGTAAAAGAGGTTCCAGCCGGGGTTGTCCAGGCCGAACTGGATGGTTTGGGCGATGATGTAGTCCTTGGAATAAAAGCCGCTGAAAAACGGAGCCCCGGCAATCGCCAGGCAGCCCACCAGCATGGTGTAGCCGGTGTAGGGCATCTTTTTGAGCAGCCCGCCCATTTTCCGCATGTCGTTGGTGTGGCAGGCGTGGATCACCGAGCCGGAGCACATGAACAGCAGGCTCTTGAAGAAGGCGTGCGTGATCAGGTGGAACAGCCCGGCCAGCCAGCCGCCCACCCCCAGGGCCAGCATCATGTAGCCCAGTTGGCTTACCGTGGAGTAGGCCAGCACGCGCTTGATGTCCACCGCGGTAATGGCGATGGTGGCCGCCAGGAAAAGGGTAATGGCGCCGATGATGGCCA
>JALSGI010000854.1 GCA_026982835.1 Planctomycetota bacterium
GGCTGTCGCTGGCCACGCAACAACGCCTGCGGCATGCGCTGAACCAGGCCACCGAAGGGGAGCTTCCACCCGCTGAGCCGGCACTCCCGCAAAAAGAAGGCACTCCGGCCCCAAGTGCCAAGCACGATCCCCACCCCGACTCCCCCACCCCCCTGCCGGAAGCGACCCTGGAAGGGGCCAGCGATCCCCGGTTGCACCAGGCGGTCCAGCGAGCCGCCTGGGAATGCCGTGCCCGGAGAATGCCGCTGAGCGTGATGCTGGTGTGCGTGGGCGGCCTGGAAGCGCTCCAAACTCCCGAGCATTTCACCCAGTGGCGGATCCTTCGCAATCTGATCCATGCCTCCTGCCACCGCATGGACTGGTGTCCCAAGCAGCACCTGGTCATTCGCGAGTCGCTGATGGCCCTGGTGTTGCAAAACTGTGACCGGCCGCAAGCGGTTCAGCTGGGCTATGACCTGATCCATCTGCTGCGGGAAGTCTGCACGCGCACCGCCAGCCAGGTGGCCCAGCGGCTGCGCATCCATATCGGCATCGCCAGTGTGGAGGTGCCTCCGCCGAACTTCGACGCAGGGCGCTTGCTGGAAAGTTGCCAGCGGTGCCTCAACGCCGCCGCAGCCACCGGCATGGACCATTTGAAGAGCATCGAGTGTTATTGAACCGGACCGAGCTGGCTCGTGCCGCTTTCTCCTCTTGCGAAGTGATTCTCTTCCGCTCGCCGCCCCCCGGCACAGTGACGCCTGGGGACCTTCGCCCGGGGTGCTTGATTGTCCTGCCAGAGGCCAGTGGGTATGATGAACGGGCACGGTGAACACCGGCTGCCTGACGATGTTTCCGAGCGAAAGGACCCATGGCTTCACGAACGGACTGGACCGTTGGCTTGGCCACAGAGCGGTGGTTCCCGCTGCACATCCACCTGCACTGGCTCACCTTTTCCGCGCTGCTGGCCGCGGGCGTGTGGCGCAGCGGTTTCCCGGGCTGGGGGTGGTATGCTTTGTTTCTGGGGGTGCTGCTGCTGGCCACGCTGATCCACGAGTGGGGCCATGCCTGGGTGGCCAGTCAATGGGCCTTGCCGCTGCGGCGGTGGATTCTCTGGCCCTTGGGCGGGCTGGAACGCCCCCGGCACACCGGCCGCACCGAGCAAATGATCTCCCTGGCCTTCAGCGGCCCGATGACCAACTTGC
>JALSGI010000855.1 GCA_026982835.1 Planctomycetota bacterium
TGGTGGCCATCGAGGGGGACTTCAACATCAAGATGCCCCGCATGTCGGCCGGGGGAGCCCCCAGCGACATCGCTCCCCCGCCCCTGCGCGTGCGGCTGATCACGCCTCAGGATCCCAACGCGGCCGTGTGCGGCATCCGCTTTGGCGAGCGGCCCCTGTCCAGCTTTGCCGAGCTGCGCAACGAGGTGGCTGCGGCCATCGGTGGCGGAGGGCCCGGCTCCGACGCCGAAGAGTTCGAAGTGGAGCTGGACTGTGATTACGATCTCCCCTACCGCTTTGTCATCGACGCCATCACGGCCGTTTCCGGCTACCGGGACCCTGGCAGCGGACAGATCGTTCCCCTGGTCAGCAAGATCAAGTTCGCCCCGCCCCGGCAACCCTAGGCCGGCGGGGGCTAGCTCCCGGCTTTAGCTGCCCGGAGAGCCGGATAGACGCTTTTGCTGGTTCTCCTCCTGGAGCTTGTGCACCCGGCCGGGCAGTGTTTTTTTTGGGGAGTGCGGAAGCTTGCTTTCGCTGGTGTGTGCTCCGGCTAGCCGGAGCAGAGAAAAGCAACGGCACACCATCGCACTCCACACGGCCGGCCGCAGCGTCGAGGATGCAAAGCCCAGGCGAGCCGCATGCGTGAGCACGCGGTTGTTTTCGCAGTGATCGCGCGTTTCATCAACCGCCGGCTCACGCCGGCGGCTCGCCGAATTGCAAAAAGAAACGTTTTTTCTTACTTCGGAGCGGAAGCTCCGGCGCAAAAGCGCACGGCGCAAGCCGCATGGCGATACTGTTTCTCCCCCCGCTAACGCGGGGGGCTCTGGGACTCCTCCGCGGGCTAACGCCCGCGGCTCTCTATTCCTCCAAGCCCCCAAGCCTCCGAGCCTCCCGCGGCTAAAGCCGCGGGCTCGCCAACCGCCGGCTCACGCCGGCGGCTCACCGTTCAACCGGGAGCTTACGCTCCCGGCTCGCCAAGCCCCCAAGCCTACTGGATGATCTCCCGGCGGCGCCGCAGGTAGTCCCAGACCACATAGCGGTCCAGGTCCCGGCCAGCGGTGAAAAACACCCGGCCCCGGGTGCTCTCGGCCAGGCGGTAGGCAAACTGGATATCCTCCCGCGACTGGGCCCAACTGGGCAACAGGAACACGTTGATGGTGATGCCGGCCTGGGCGCACTGGAGTCCCTGGCGCAGCGTGGCCCTTTCGGTGCGAGCGTCGGGCGGGTAAAGCAGGTAGAGCATCGAGTCTTCGAAGTGGGCCGTGGGCAGCCCGTCGGTGATGAGCACAATCTGCCGGTTGGGCGTATCCTGCACCTCCAGCAACCGCCCGGCCAGCTCCAGGGCGTGCTGGATGTTGGTGAAGTGCTGCGGCACGTCCAGTTCGGTAATGTCCGGGCGGCTCATGTCGGCCCGAAGTCGCACCACCGGATCGTGTAGCGAGGGAATCTTGGGCAAAAGCGAGACGATCTCCGCCGGGGGGCAGACGCGGGCAAAGGTGTACATCTCCACAAACTGCAAGTAGTCTCCCGGGTACTCGCGGTAGATGAGCCCTTGCAGGGCCAGGGCCATGCGTTTGACATTGACGTACTGGGCCTCGTAGCGCATCGAGCCGCTCATGTCCATCACCACCACCGTGGCGCACTTGGGGCGATTGCGGGTGCGGTGGATTTCGATGTCCTCGGGCCGGATGCGCACCGGCACTCCCGGCCCCTGGCGCACCAGGGCGTTGAGCATGGTGGCCGGGATGTCCATCTGGGCCACCGAGTCGCCGAACTCATAGGGCTTGGTCTGGGGCAGCTCCACCGCCCCTTCGCCTTCGATGGGCCCCTGGTGTCGCCCGCTGCGGCCACTTTGCAACTGGCTGAAGATGCGCTCCAGCAGCCGGTTCTGGAACAGCCGGTAGGCCCGGGGCGTCAGCCCCAGGCGGCTCCCTTGGCGTTGCAACCCTTGAGCCTGGGCCAATTGCCGCAGGTATTCTTCCACCATCTGCTGTAGCCGGTTCAGCTCGGCGATCTGTTCCTCCGGGGCGTACTGGCTCAGGGCTTCCAGGTCGATGATGGCCAGTTGGGCCGTTTCGGCCGCACGGCGCAGCTGTTCCAGCAGCCGGTCGATCTCCTCCAGCTCCTGCTTCACCGCCAGGGCTTGCGGGATGGAGAGCCGCCGGTGGCCGGTGAACTCGTACTTGGAGGCCAGCTCCTCGATCTCGTACTTGTTGCTCAGGGCTTCCATCAGGTAGAGCAGCCGCCGGGCGAACTTCGGCTCGTCGGACTCGCTCTGGTACCAGAGGCGTTCCAGGTCGTAGAGCTGCTCCTCCTGCACGGCCAGGCGGAACCGCTTGGCGAACCGCCGCGGCGGTCGGGCCTGCTGCACCAGGCCGGCAAAACGCCGGTGGGCCTCCCGGACCACCGTGTCGGTTTCGTAGGTGGAGAGAATCTTCTGCTTGCGCTGAAGCAAAAGCCGAATGAGCGAATCGAGACTGGGCCCCAGCCCCTGGATCTGGCTGGGATCCAGGCGCACGGCCCGGGCCAGGTCTTCTTCGGTCAGTTCGTGGGCCTCGCCGAAGTACAGCAGGTGCTCAAACGCGGCCGAAACCACGTCCGGCGGCTCCTGCAGCGGCCCGGGGAATCGCTGCGGATCGTACTTCTGATAAACGTGGATCACCCCTCCGATCTGGTCGCGCCGCGGCACGGTTCACCTCTCTGGGGAGCTAGGGGGTGCTTTGGTACGGGGTTGGTTTTTGTCGGCTTGGCAACAGTTGCACTTTCTGCCGGAAGCTTGTGCCGTGCGTATTTCACGTCTAACAACCGACGCCCCAGGCGTCGCACTCTTGTAGCCGGGGGTCGTCAGACCCCCGGGGAGGAAGCGTTTTTCAAATCCACTTGGCATCCCGAAGGGATGCCAGATGGAGGAACGGTTACTTGGTTTCTGGCACCCCTGGCGGGGTGCTGGGGTATGGTTGGGGGCCGCTCGGCTCCGGTGGTCTTCGCTGCGCTACGACCACCGGCTACAAGGCTGGCAAGCCTTCGGCTTGCTTTTGATCTGGAAACGCTCCGTCTTGTGCTTGCACGCAAAATACCTCCGAGAGCTTGCGCCGGCGGCTCGCCGGTTGCAAGAAGAAACGTTTCTTCTTGCATCGGAGCGGAAGCTCCGGCGTACGGCGCAAGCCGATACTGCTTCTCCCCGCACTCACGTGCGGGGCTCTTCAAGCCTCCAAGCCTCCACCCCCCACGACCCCAAGCCCTCGGTGCGGAAGCACCATCCTCAAGACCCACGACCCAAGACCCAAGACAGCGCACGCCGTCCTTGCCTGTGCGTTCATTCTAAGGCGCTACGGGGCAAAAAAGAACTTGCTACCCCAGCGGGCGATCCACGGCCGAGGTCCAGAACCGGGCCGACGGAAGCACCGCTTGCCAGAACTGCCGCGCCTTGGCCGTGGAGACGGTGGCCGCGCCGGCCTGAAGGGCTTCTTCCAGCGAGCACATCCCCCAGGCCAACTGGAACAGCACGGCGTGATTACATCGCAGGTAGCTGCGGCCGCAGTGGTCCGGCTGCAATTGCAGCTTGTTCCCCTGAAGCTGCAAGCGGAAACGCTGTCCGCCGACATCCAGGCCCGACTCGGTCACTTCGGCCTTGGCCTTGCGCAGCCGGGCGGCCCAACACCTGGCCCGCTCGCGCAACCAGCGTGCAAGCGGCACCAGCGGATAAACGAGCATGGCCTCTTGCGGCTCGACCGGGACCGTGTCGGAGAAGTCGAGGACTTGTTGCACTTGGGGCAGGGGGGCTCCCCAGTACTCGATCCAGTGCTGGTCGCGTTCGATGGCGTCGCTGGCCATGCGGTGCAGCAGCACCAGGGCGGCCTCCGGTTTCTGGGGGCAAGTGGCCAGTTCCAACACGCGGTGGCCGCGACGGATCAGGTAGCCATCCACCGGCACCGGTGGCGGGGGGGCTTCTTCTTCGTCGGTGTCCGAGCGGGGCGGCGGGGGAACGGCCACCAGCACTTCGTCCCAGGGACGGCACTGCACCAGCCACCGCCAGTACGCTTCGCTGCGGTGGACTGCCCCGGGGGTGTCAGCCCGCAGGTGCTGGTACAGGCGGCACAGGTCTTCCAGTTCCAGTTGTCGCCAGGGGCGCACCTGCCAGGGGGAGCCGTCAGGGGCGGCCTGGGGGGGCAGTTGGGCCAGCAGGTCCCGCGGCGTAGTGCGCCAGCCCCGGCCCGAGCAAACCGGCAACCAGCCGCGGCGGAGGAAAAACGGCGGCTCGGCAGTGCGGACCACGGCCAGTTGCGCTTTGTCGGCCCGGGCCTGTTTCAGGGCGTGTTCCACCAGGGCGGTGCCGATCCCCTGGCAGCGGTACTGGGCCGCGGTGGCCAGTCCGGCCAGGTGCACCACCGGCACCGTTTCGCCGTCCCCCTGCCAGAGTTGCCGCACCAGATGCACATGGCCCACCAGACGCGAGCCGTGCAAGGCAAGCAGGCGGTCCTGCACCCGGTACTCGGGCGCTTCGACCCATTCCAGGAACGTATCCAGCGGCGGGTAGTGGAACACGTTGAGCAACAGTTGATGCACCGCCAGATGCTGCCCGAGCTCGGCCGGGCGAAACTCCACCCCAGCAGGAGACAACCGCATAGTCCGGTCCCAGCTCGCCGAATCGTTGCCAAAGCGGACTCGCCTGGTCCGGGGAGCCTCGGGCAGAGAGAGCGTCCCGGCGGACGCGGAAGAAGATGAACGCCTCTTCCCACCAGGCCGAGCAGCGCTTGCCATGAGGAATCCTTTCTTCCGCGGAACTGGCCCTCCGTTTGGCCTATAAAACTAAGCGCTGCGGCGACAGAATGCCAGAAAAAAATCCCGCAACTTTTCTTCTTCAAACACGCAGAACGGATACTCCCGATACGCAAGCACCGATTCGGCCTGCTGTTGCCGTTGGAGCTGGGCCAGTTGCTGCCGGAGTTGCTGCTGCCGGGCCAGCGCCCAGGGAAGCAGCCGCTGCCGCAACTGTTCCAGCAGCCGGTGGCGCTGGGGCGAGGAAGGCTGGGCCAGCAAGCGGCGTTTTTCCTCCAGCAAGCGGCGCAGCTCCGCAGGCGGGTCGTGTTCCCGTTCCGGCGGCAGAAAACGCTCCGGCTGCCAGAGGGTTTGCCGCAGGTGGTGTTTCAGGCGGCCCAATTGCTCGTCGCCCACCGTCCGCCGGGCCCCCGGAAGCCACACGGTGGCTGTGGCCACGGCCGCCTCGGGCAACGGGCAGCCGAAGAACTCCCGGGCCAGCTGTTCGGTCACCTCGTCGTACTTGGCCCCGCCAATCCCGTGCAGAAACAGATCGCCCAGCACCAGGCGTGCCCAAAGCGTGGTCAGCAGCGCCCGGGTACGAATCCACCGCCCGTGCCGCTGCCAGCGCTGCACCCCTTCGGCCAGGGCTTGCCGAGGATTGGCTCCACCGGCAGGGAGGCCCTCCTGCCAGGAGGCCCGATCGGTAAACTCCACCTGCGCTCCCCGGCGGCGAACCCACAGCCCACGCCGCACAGGCTCCTGGCCGCTGTAGGTCCAAAGCGGCAGCTCGTACCAGTCCTCCTGGCGGCCGAGCAGGGGGCTGGGATGCGTGCGGCTACGCAGGCGCCGCCGGCGGCGATAGTCCAGCACGGCCTGGTTGTAGGCGCGGTGGAACTGCGGGGCGTGCCAGGCCAGATGGGCCACCAGGTGGGCAAAGGCCGGCAGCGAACAGACGGCGCTTTGCGGCAGCTCCAGCGTTTGCCAGCCCCAAAGCCCTTCCCAGGCATGCCGCCCCTGGGCCAGTGCCGCGCCCAGCAGCCCCGTGGCCCGGTGGCGTTCCAGCACCACGGGCCAGAAGGGTTCCACCAGGGGGCGGGGGATGAAGTGGCGCACCGTCTGCTGCAACCGGGAGCCGAACGAGGCGAACCGCCGCGGATCGCTTACCCGGCGCAGCTCCAGCGGCACTTCCCGATCCAGCGGGCGGTCCAGTTCCACCCAGGCCCGCTGCGGATGCTGCCAGT
Organism: Planctomycetota bacterium; assembly: GCA_026982835.1. Lineage (GTDB taxonomy): Bacteria > Planctomycetota > Planctomycetia > Pirellulales > S012-138 > S012-138. The sequence goes on from JALSGI010000855.1 coordinate 5,982, forward strand.
CGCCGCCGGGGGCGGGCACGAGCGTACGATGCAGCACGTCCGAATCGATCACCAGGTTCACGGCCACCGCGCCAAGCCGCACCGCCAAGGCGTGCAACACGGCGTTTTTGAACCACACGCCCGGATGAAAAAGCTCCGGCTGGTGTCCGGCCAGCAGCACCGCTTGCGGTTCGCAAGGCAGGTCCACGTCGCGGTAGCTGCGGGTGTAGTGCAGGGCCGCTTCGATCAGTTGCCGGCGAGCCTGCTGGCGGAGTCGGGCAAGGGGGACTCCGGCCAGCTCCCCGGCCGAATCGCGCAGCTGCTGCTGGTTGCCCTGCACCAGCAGCGGCAATTGTTCCCAATCCGGCTGGATGAGCCACTGGAGGTTTTCCGCCGGGGCGCGGAGGCGGCTTCGATCCAGCCGGGGCGTGGCCGTGGGACAGCTCATAGGGCCACTTCCTCCAGCAGGGCCTGAAGCGCCTCGGCCGGGCGTTCCACCGCCCCCAGCGCTCGCTGGATCACGCGATAGTAGTACCGCAGCCGGTGGTCCGGGTCGTCCAGCCGCCCGCCGAAAGAGCGTTCCTCGGGCAGATAGATCAGCGGCACGGGCAACTCCACTACGTGCAGGCGGTGGTGGGCCGCCTGGATCCACACCTCCAGCGGCATCCCGTAGCCCGGCTCGGTGATCCGCAACCGCCGCAGGGCCTCGACGCGATAGGCCTTGAACCCGCAAAAAGCGTCGGTCAGCCCCAGTCCCAGGTGGCGATTCAAAAGCTGGGTGATGTGGTGGTTGATCCGCCGTCGCTCCGGCGGCGGGGGGGTGTCGCCGGGAAAACGGGCCAGGTAGCGGCTGCCCGAGACGATGTCCACGCCCGGCTTGCGGCACTCTTGCACGAACAGCGGGATGCGCTGCGGTTCGTGCTGGCGGTCGCAGTCGATGGTGACCAGAATCTCGTAGCCCTGCTCGATGGCAAACTCAAACGCCGTGCGCAGCGCGGCCCCATAGCCCCGGTTGCGACTGTGCCGAATCACGCGGATGTCGCTTCGCTGCCGCAGCAGGGCGGGGGTCTGGTCCCGGGAGCCGTCGTCCACCACCAGCACCTCCCGGCTGTAGCGGCACACCTGGTCCAGCACACTGTGGACGTGGGCCGCTTCGTTGTAAACCGGCAGGGCGGTCAAAAAGCCACCGGACATGGCATGCTCCCACGGCTGGAGGACGTCCCGTGCCACATCCGTGGAACCGGAAAAGGCAGGAAGCAAACAACAAACAAGCGGTGGCGGGCCACCGCGGCGGGTATCAACCATTCTAGACGACTCCTCCGGCAACGCAACGCGCCCGGGTCGGTTGACCCTCCGGGGGCGGGCAATACACTGAAAGGTCGCAGGCCCCCGATCCCCGACCATCCCACTCTCTTCACCGCCAAAGGATGACCTTGCCCGAAGACGCCCCCCGACGCGAACCCCTCTCCCCCCAGGAGGCCCTGCCGCCGGTGGAGCCGCCCAACTTGGGCCTGATCGTGCGGTTGTTCCTGGTGCCGCTGCTGATTGTGGGGGTGGTGGTGCTGGTGGTCCTGGGCGTGCACTACCTGGCCACCAGCAGTTGGGATCCGGAGG
>JALSGI010000856.1 GCA_026982835.1 Planctomycetota bacterium
CGACGGCCGCCGTGCCGCCGTGCCCCGCAGCGGACTGCTGCTTACCCGCAAGCTGGCCCAGATTCTCCACGTGCGCCCCGGCGACGTGGTGACCATCACCCCCACCCAGGGAGAACAACGCACCTATCAGGTGCCCGTGGCCCGGATCACCGACTCCTACCTGGGCCTCAACGCCTACGCCGACCGGCGCTTCCTGGACCGCCTGCTGGGCGAAGAGGAGCTGGTCTCGGGCGTGCAGTTGCTCGGCACGGCCCGGGACCGGAGCATCGGGGCCATTCACCGGGAGCTGAAACAGACCCCCGGGTTGCAATACATCTCGGCCCGGCGGGACATGATCGCCAACTTGCAGGAGACGCTCATTCGTGTGAACACCATTTTCATCGGGTTGCTGATCTTTTTTGCCGGGGTGATCTTCTTCGGCGGGGTGCTCAACACCTCGCTGCTCAATCTGGCCCAACGCCGCCGCGAGGCGGCCACGCTGCGGGTGCTGGGTTACGGGCCGTGGGAAGTAGGAAACCTGTTCCTGCGCGAAGCCGCCCTGCTCAACGCCCTGGGCACGCTGCTGGGATTGCCGGCCGGGTACGGGCTGTGCCACTTCCTGGCCTGGCTGTACGAAACCGAAATGTTCCGCTTGCCCGTGGTGTTCCACCCCCAGGTGGTGATCGAAACCCTGGGCTGCGCGTTCCTGTTCGCCCTGGTGGCCCATGCGGTGGTGCAGCGGTTGATCCACCGCATGAATTGGCCCGAGGTGCTCAATGTGCGAGAATAAAAAGAACTGCAAGCGTTTGTTCATAAGGGGATGGAGGCTTGGAGGCGTGGAGGCTTGGGGGCGGTGCTTCCGCACCGGGCAGGAAACAAGCGTTAACTCGCACAACCAAGAGCCCCCCGCGTAAGCGGGGGGAGAACAGCGAGCCGGGAGCGTAAGCTCCCGGAGGGCAGCTGGGCCGCCGACCACTGGGAGCTTCCGCTCCAGTCCAAGAACAAACGTCAACCAAACAAAAACGGTGAGCCGTGCGCCGTCAGCCGGCGGTTGATGAAACGTACAACCACTGCGTAAACAACCGCGTGCTCACGCACGCGGCTCGCCGGGTACGTTGCGACAGCAACCGGCCAAACGGCAAGTTTGCTCCGCGAGTTGACACTCGCGGCTCGCTGTTGCCAAAACACACACCACGGGC
>JALSGI010000857.1 GCA_026982835.1 Planctomycetota bacterium
AACCCTCCGCAGCGCATCCAGGATGGGCGAGGGATCGGCTCCCCAGAACGGTTTCTCCAGCATGGCCATCGATTCCTCACAGCAAGTGTTCGCCGTGAGTGCAGGTGGCGTGACTGACGATCCTGCGGACTCTGTTGCTTTCCCGTACCTCGGGCAAGGCTCTATCGTCGGCTGCCGGCAGTCCGGCCGGCAAGGGGCTCCTCTTGCTGCACGGCGGCGGCCGCTTGCAGGGCCTGGCCGGCCCGGGCCGCTCCGCTCATCCCCAGTCGCGGCACCAGCCCCAGCAGCACCACCAGCGCCACCGCCCCCCAAGCGGCCCAGGTGCCCCCGCCGCTTGGTTCCACCGGGGCGGCTCCCGGGGCGGGCTCCTGGAAGTACATGGCCCCGATCATCCGCAGGTAATAGGCCGCAGCGGCCGCCGCGTTGAGCACGCCCAGCACGGCCAGCACCAGGAACCAGTTGCCCACTTCCGGCGCCCCCTGCCGCACCACTTGCAAGGCCGCGGAGAACAAGCCGAACTTACCCCAAAAACCGGCCAAGGGCGGGATCCCGGCCAGCGAAAACAAAAGCACCGCCAGAGCCGCCGCCAGAGCGGGCTGGCTGCGGGAAAGCCCGGCCAGATCGTCAAGCGTTTCCACGCGGCGCCGTTCCTGGCTCCAGGCCCCCAGCACGGCGAAGATACCCGCGGTGGCCAGCGCATAGACCAGGGCATAAAACAGCAGCGCGGCCACGGCTCCTTGCGCCTCGGCCCCGGCCTGCCGCAGGGCAAACGCGCCGGCCAAGCCCACGAGCATATAGCCGGCATGGGCCACCGAGGAGTAGGCCAGCAGCCGCCGCAGGTGGGTCTGCCACAGGGCCAGCGTGTTGCCCAGGGTCATCGTCACCAGCGACAGCACCAGCACCACCCGCCAGCCCAGGTCCTCCAGCCCCGGCGTGGCCCACCACAACAGCCGCACCAGCACCATGGCCGCGGCCAGCTTGGGCACGGCGGCCAGCACGGCCGTGTTTTCGTGCGTGGTGCCTTGATAGACATCGGGAGCATAGAAGTGAAACGGCACGGCGGCCAGCTTGAAGCCCAACCCGGCCAGCACCAGCAACAGCCCCAGTCCGCCCAGGCCCAACCACGCCTGGCCCGTGGCAAGCGCCAGCCGGCGGTGTATCTCCACCAGGTGGATGCTGCCGGCCACACCGTAGAGGAAGCTAAACCCGTAGAGCATCAAGGCCGAGGAAAGAATGCTCAGCAGAAAATACTTGATCGTGGCCTCTTGCGTATCCGGCGCTCGGCGCACCAGGTAAAGCAGCACGTAGCTGGGAATGCTCACCAGTTCCAGGGCCAGGAAGATCATCACCAGGTCGGCCGCCGAGGCGGCCAGCATGGCCCCGCAGAGCAGAAGCAAAAGCGACCCCACGTACTCGGCCGGCCGGTCCGGCTCCCGCTGCCACACAAGCAGCGAAAACAGCACGCCTAGCAGGGCCACGGTCACACGCACGAATCGGGCCGCAGCGTCCAGCACCAGCGGTGCTTCCAGCGTGGCTGCCGCCGCGGGGCCTTGGAACCACAGCACCAGTAGCGCCAGCACCGAGGCCAGCAGGGCCATCAGGTGCCAGAGGTGCCCTCGGCGATGAAACGCCCCGCCCACCAGCACCACCGTACCGGCGGCGGCCAGGATCACTTCCGGGGCAAGCTGGGCCAGCAGTTGCGGCGAAACATAAGCGTCCACAGGCGGGGTCTCCGTAGCGGTTGTTATGTATCTTTAGCAGGCGTTTGTTTCGGATTCGGCGGTCCCGGCGGCGGTGTATGGGCAAACGCTTGTTCTGGCTCCGGCCAGCCGGAACGGAGCCAAAGCGGCAGCGGACGGCCGCACTCCGCGCCGGCGAGCCTCCGGCTTTGTACGTGTTTAGCCAGCTAGCAACCGAAGTTCGACGCCGCAGGCGTCGCAGCTTCGTAGCCGGGGGTCGTCAGACCCCCGGAAGGCAGCGTTTTTCCTTATCCTTGAGCATCCCGAAGGGATGCCAGATGAAGGAACGGTCCCTTGGTTTCTGGCACCCCTGCCGGGGTGCGGGGTATGGTTATGGCCGTGCTTTCCGGTGGTCTCCGCTTCGCTCCGACCACCGGCTACCAGGCTGGCAAGCCTTCGGCTTGCTTTTACTCTGGAAACACCCCATCTTGTGCTGGCACGCTAAACACGCACAAAGCTGGCAGCTCGCCGTTGGTTGTGTTTGCGTTTGTTCTTATACCGGTGCGGTAGCACCAGCGCGGAACGCAAGCCGCAAGCCGGTCACGCTGGCGGCTCGCCGTTAGTGTGTCAATCGACGTTTGTTCGTGCACCGGCAAGCCGCGGTGTTACTGGTCGGCCGGTTGGTTTTCTTCAGCAGGCGGCTGTTCTTTTTGTTGAGGTTGTTCTTTTTGCTGTTTTTCCTTCCTCACGGGCATCCGGGCCTGGGCGTAGGTGCGGTAGTAGCTTGCCGTGGCCCGGTCGGCAAGCGGCAGCAACGCTCCTTGCATCCGCCGCAGGAAAAAGCCCGGCTGAAGCCCAATCCACAGTACGAACACCAGCAGCGGTCCCGCGGCGGCCAGCTCGTGCCAGCGAAGATCGGGCACATGCTGCGGGGGATTGCCTTCCTGGTCTAGCGGCTCTTGCAGCGGGCCAAAGAGCACCTGGCGGACCATCGACAGCATGTACCAGGCCCCCAACACCACGCCCAGCGTGGCCAGCGCGGCCAGCAGGTACAACTGCCCGGCGTAGCCGGCCGGGGCGGTCCAGCCGCGGTTGAACGCTCCGGCCAGGATCAAAAACTCCCCGGCAAAGCCGTTGAGTCCGGGCAGCCCGATGCTGGAGAGCACCAGCACCATCAGCACGGCGCTGAGCAGGGGCAGTCGCCGGGCCAGCCCGCCCAGCTCGGCCATGTGCCGCGTGTGGTAACGGGCGTAGATCATGCCCACCACGGCGAACAGCCCCGCGGTGGACAGCCCGTGGTTGACCATCTGCAACACGCCCCCTTCCAGCCCGGGCCGATTCATGGCGAACACGCCCAGCATGCAAAAACCCAGGTGACTGACGCTGCTGTAGGCAATCAGCCGCTTGATGTCCCACTGCACCAGGGCCACCAGGGCGGCGTAGAGGATGCCGATCACGGCCAGCCACATCACCCAGGGCATCCAGGCGGCCGATCCGGCCGGCAATAGCGGCAGGCAAAAACGCACAAACCCGTAGGAGCCCACCTTGAGCAGCACCCCGGCCAGCAGCACGCTTCCGGCCGTGGGGGCCTCCACATGCGCTAGCGGCAACCAGGTATGAAATGGCCACAAGGGCACCTTCACGGCAAACCCGGCGAACAAGGCCAGGAACAACCACCATTGCAAGCTCACCGGCAGGGGTGTGCGGCGCAGTTGCTCCTCCACCGCCGGCAAGTAGAAGCTGAGCACCCCCTGCGGATGCTGCGAAGCACACCACCAGGCGATGGCCAGCAGCCCCAGAAACGTAAGCACGCTGCCGGCCAGCGTGTAAAGGAAGAACTTCACGGCCGCGTAGCGCCGCTCCTCGTGCCCCCAGATGCCGATCAGGAAGAAAAGCGGTAGCAGGGTGAACTCGAAGAACACATAGAACAGCAGGATGTCCCGAGCGGTAAACACCCCCAGCAGGCCCGTCTCCAACAGCAAAAGCAGCGCGTAGTAGGTGCCCGGCCGGTGCGTGACCGAGTCCCAGGAGATGAACACCGCCGTGAGCATCAGCAGGGCGCTTAGCCCATAGAGCCACACGCCCAGCCCGTCCAGGGCAAGCGAGAAGCGGATATCGACCGGGCCTTCCGGGGAGCCGAACCACTGGGCTTCCCACAGGGCAAAGGGTTCTTCCTGCGGGGCTCCTTCCAGGGTGATCCGGGCCGGGTCGGCCGCCGGGAACTGGAACACCAGATACCCGGCCACCAGCAGCGTAAGCAGCGTGGCGGCCAGGGCCACCAGCCGCACGGTGCGATGGCCGGCCGCGGCGGTGCCTGCGGCCAGGGCGGCTCCCACCAGCGGGATCACCAGCGAAACGATCAACCAGGTTGCCATGGTAGGAGTTCCGTGTGGGAGTTGGGTGACGTTTGTGCGTTTGTTTTTTCAGCGTTTGTTTTGCTTTGGCAGGCCGCACGGGCGAGCTTGCGGAAAACCGCATCTCTTGTGCCGGTCTCCCCGCACTAACGTACGGTACGTGTTTAGCTAGCTAGCACACTGTTGGTTCGACGCTTCCGCACGAGGCGGAAAGAAGCGTTTCTTCTTACAACCGGCGAGCCGCCAGCTTCAGCTGGCGGAGAAGGTCAACACACAGGTGTTTCTTCGTCGGCTCTCCCCGGGCTAAAGCCCGGGGCTCGCCGGACAAAAATCGACTCTTTTTGCTCGGGAAACACTCCGTTTTGTGCTGGCGTGCCAAACACGTACAACGTGCGGGGCTCCCGGCTCGCTGTTTGGTGTGTTTGCGTTTTGTTCTTGCACCGGTGCGGCAGCACCTGGCGCAAGCCGCACGGCGCAAGCCGCCAGCCGCGCTTCAGCCCAGCGGCCAGCGAAGCAGCGAGGCCAGCAGCACCAGCAGGCCCAACAGCATGGCCAGGGCGTAAAACTGCACCAGGCCGGTCTGTAGCGGCCGGAACAGCCCGCCCAAGGCACGCACCAGGTGGCCCACGAGGTTCACCAGCCCGTCGATCAAAAACTGGTCCAGGATAAACAGCACCCAGCCCAGCACGCGCAGCGGGATCACCACCATCACGGTGTAAATCTCATCCAGGAACAGCTTGCCGTAGGAGAGCTGGTAGAGCATCGCCGCGCGGAAGGTTTCGGCCAGCGAGCGGACCAGTTCCCGCTGGGCCAGGTAAAACCAGGCGGCCAGGGCCATTCCGCCCAGGGCCATGGCGGTGCTCAAGGCGGCCACGTCCCAGTGGAAACCGTGATGCCCGGTGCCTGTGAGCCGCGCGGCAAAGGCAAGCGAGGGGGTGTGCTGCAACCACGGGGTCACCACTCCTCCCAGCAGCCCGGCTCCGGCGGCCCCCACGGCCAGCAGCACCAGCGGCACGGTCATCCACCACGGGCCTTCGTGGGCGTGGCCGTGGGCTTCTTCGGGGATGCGCTCCTCGCCGTGGAAAGTGAGGAACACGGCCCGGAACGTGTAAAACGCCGTCATCAATGCGGCGATCAGTCCCACGTAGTAAAGCGTCAGGTACAGGTAGCCTTCGCCCAGGGGGTTTTCCAGGGCCCGAGCGTGCACGGCGGCCAGCACGGCGTCCTTGCTCCAGAACCCGGCCAGCGGGGCTACCCCGGCCAGGGCCAGCGCCCCGAGCAGAAACGTCCAATAGGTCAGCGGCAGCCGGCGCCGCAGCCCGCCAAAGCGGTTCATGTCGATCACCCCGCCCATGGCGTGCATCACACTGCCGGCCCCCAGGAACAGCAATGCCTTGAAGAACGCATGAGTGAACAGGTGGAACATCCCGGCCACCAGCCCGGCAAAGCTGGCCGTGCCCAAGGCCAGGAACATGTAGCCCAGTTGGCTTACGGTGGAATAGGCCAGCACGCGTTTCAGGTCGGTTTGTGTCAGGGCGATGAAGGCGGCCATCAGGGCCGTCAGCCCGCCGATGGCGGCCACCACCAGGTGGGCCGACTGGGAAACCAGGAACATCGGCGCGGCTCGCACCACCAGATAAACGCCCGCGGTGACCATCGTGGCGGCGTGGATCAACGCGCTGACCGGCGTGGGGCCTTCCATCGCATCGGGCAACCACACGTGCAGCGGGAACTGGGCGCTCTTGCCGCAGGCCCCCACGAAAAGCAGCAGGCAAGCCACCACCACGGCGGTGCGAGAGCCCCAAGCCCCGCCGTAGGGCACCGGCATCGAGAGCCAGTGTTGGCCTAGCACGCCCGGGGCCACCTGGCCGTCGGCCAGCACGGTGTCGTGAAAGTTGAGCGTACCCAGAGCGCTCCACAACAAGAACACGCCCAGGGCAAAACCGAAATCGCCCACGCGATTGACCAGAAAGGCCTTCTTGCCCGCGTCGGCCGCCGCGGGCCGCTGGTACCAGAAGCCGATGAGCAAGTAGCTGCAAAGTCCCACCGCCTCCCAGAACACATACAGCAGCAGAAAATTGGAGACCGAAACCAGCATGTTCATCGAGAAGACGAACAGGGCCACGTAGCTGAAGTAGCGCCAGTAGCCCGGATCATCGTGCATGTAGCCCACCGAGTAGATCACCACCAGCAGCCCCACCAGGTTCACCACCAGCAGCATCAGGCAAGTGAGCGTATCGACACGCAGAGCCACATCCACCACAAAGGGCGCGGTGCCCCAGGCCCCCTGCACGGCGGCCCAACGCCACAGCAGCAGCACGTGCTCCCGGCCCAGGTAGTGATCACCGGCCGCGTCGTGCTTGCCCTCTTGGGTGTGCTCGGCGGTGGCTTGCCCGGCGTGGTGTTCTTGGGCCGGAAGTGCAGGCAACTGCTTGGCCCACTGCCAGGCAAGCCCCACGGCGGCGGCAAGCGAGAGGGCCACGGCCAGCAGGGCCGGCAAGTGGCTTCGCTGGCGCAGCAGCCGCGGCCCCAAGGCGGCCGTGACCACCGCGGCTGCCAGGGGAGAGGCCACCACCAGCAGCAATAGCACGTCGAGACTAAACATGGCTGCGATAGGCTTCCTGTTCCGGATCGCGTTGAGGTTCCACGCCCGCGGGGGGCAGGTGCGGCCAGGCGGGTTCCGGCTCGGGCTCTTCCAGCTCCCCCTCGGGAGAGACTTCTTCGACCAACTGCGCCTCCTGGCCCGGCTCGTGCAGGCGGAAGCAGGCCGCAGTGTCCAGGTGGCCGCGGCGCTGGAAGAGCATCAAAGCCAGAGCCATCGCCAAGGCCGCCTCGCAAGCGGCCACGGTGAGCACGAACAGCACCAGCACCTGGCCGTCCAGCGTGCCGTGGTAGCGCCCCCAGCCCACCAGCGACAGGGCCACCCCCTGCAACATCATCTCCACGGCCAGGAACATGACGATCAGGTTCCGCCGGGCCAGAAAGCCCACAATGCCCAGGGCCACCAGCGCGGCCCCCACCACCTGGTATCCAAGCCACAGGGCGTGTTCGTTCATCGCACGGTAAGCTCCCGTTGGGGTCGGGTTGGTTGTCCAGGGGCAGCGGGCCGGGGCTCCTGTTGCTCACGCTGGGCATGCTGGGCCACCACGGCCACCGCCCCGGCCAGCGCCGCCAGCAGCAGCGTGCCGGCCACCTCCACGGCCACCAGGTGCCGGGAGAAAAGCTCCGCACCCAGGGCCGAAACGGGGTACTTTCCCGGCGGCTGTCGCTTCTCGGCGGCGGCCTGGGCCGGGGTCTCTTCCGGCATGGCTTTCAGTGTGGAGAAAAAGCCGGTGGAGAAAAGCCCCAGCAGCACCACGCCCACGGTGGCCGCCAACGGGGCTTCCCACGCCCGGCGATCATAAGCGGCCTGGCCCCGGGGATTGGCCAGCATGAGCACGAACAACAGCGTGACCAGGATGGCCCCGGCGTAGATGATGATGGTGGCCGCCCCGAGGAACTGCGCCCCTTGAAAAAACAGCAGTCCCGCGGTGCCAAACAGCGTCAGCCCGAACCACACCGCGCAATACACCGGGTTGCGAAACGAAACGGCACAAGCGGCCGAACCCAGCGTGACCGCGGCCAGCAGCCAGAACAACCCCTGGGCGAACCAGCCGCCCAGGGGGGGCAGGCTCCCCAGCAGCATGCCCAGGGCCACCGCCCCGAGCACGGCTCCGATGCGGCGACCGGCCTTGCGGCCCCGGGGCAAAAGCAACCACAAGGCCACGGCCCCCAAAACGACGGTTCCGACAAGCAACCAGGTGGTCATGGTCGTTCCGATCGGTTTGGTGTTTCGCGTTGGCGTGCGGTGCCGGTCTCCCCGCACTGACGTGCGCACGCTCTCGGCTCATCGTCTTAGGTATCTGCTCCGCCAGCTGAAGCTGGCGGCTCGCCGTTGGTCGTGTTTGCACTTGTTCTTGGCACCGGTGCGGAAGCACCCAGTGGCTGACGGCCGTGCCGCCCGGCGAGCCGCGTGCGTGAGCACGCGGTTGTTGTCTCGGCGAGCCGCAAGCGTGAGCTTGCGGTTGAATTCGGTAACGGATGCTGTCTCCCAACCGCCGGCTGACGCCAGCGGCTCGCTGTTTGGTGTGTTGACGTTTTTCGGTATGGATGACTTTTCTTGGCTTCTTCGGCTCGGCGGGAGCCTCGCCCTCCCGTTTGTAGTGTTTGCGATTGTTTTCGCCGCGGTGCGGAAGCACCCGGCGAAGCCGCACGACGCATCACCGCACGACGCTTCACGCGGCCGTGCCGCCCGGCGAGCCGCAAGCGTGAGCTTGCGGTTGAATTCGGTAACGGATGCTGTCTCCCAACCGCCGGCTGACGCCAGCGGCTCGCTGTTTGGTGTGTTGACGTTTTTCGGTAT
>JALSGI010000858.1 GCA_026982835.1 Planctomycetota bacterium
TTTGCGGCGGGCCTTGCTACGGAAATCGCACTGGACCCGCTTTCGTGGCTGACCCTTGGCGTAAAGCACATCGGCACGGTGGGCAAGGCGCTTCACCAAGCGGGGGCTTTGAAGTATCTACGCCCGGTAACACGCTACGAAGAGGCAACGGGACTGCTTGGCCGTGCTGTGACCAAGCCCAAGCTGGTCAAGGGGGTTCGTGAGGCTATCCTGGAAGGTGCCCCTGAGCGGGTGCTGCGAGAGGCCCCGCAAGAGGTGGTAGAAGAGGTGGGCCGTCGCCTTGTGCAGGCCGGAGTGCGCCGGCCGGTGCAGCAAGGCGGCCAGGTCGTCATGGAGACTGTCAAGGAGGCACTTCCGCGTGGTCCGATTGGTGTGCGAGCTTTTCCGATTTTCGGCCCCGTGGTGGGCACTTTCGGGGGCAAGAGGACGGCCCGTGCCCTTGACGCTTTTGGGCTTACCTTGAAGTCATCGCTTCCGGTTCGAATTGCCCGGCAAGCGTTTTCTCCGGCAGCTGGTGGTGCCCTATCTGCACGCGGGCAAGAGGCCGCCGAGGTGGGGCGGCTGGTGGGGAAGGAGGCCCAGGAGCAATTCTTGCAGCAGGTGCTCAAGGGCGGGGAGGAGTTGGAAAACTTTGAAAACGCTTTGATCCAACAGCTTGGCATCCCGGCTGAAAACGCGGGGCGGGTGTCCCAGGCGCTGCGGGAGATGGCCATCGAGCACCCGAAGATTTTCATGGTGGAACGGTTGGAGGAAGTCGCCAAGGACGTTCCCCGGTACATCGAGTCGGCAATCAAGGCGGACAAGGATGTGGCGGCCCAGCTTGCCGACCTAGCACAGGATTATGGTGTTCAACTTGACGATCTCTTGGCCAGCCTACAGCCGCCCACAGAGGACGTGTTCCGAGTTGCACACGAGTCTGTGCAGGAGGTGCTGCGAAACATTCCCAAGGACCCTGAGATCGCCAATGCGCTTCGTTTGGCAGCCGACGGAGATACCGCAGCAAGGGCTGCCGTTTCCCTGAAAGACCAGCTGGAGAAGTTTATCAAAGGCGTATCTGACAAAGCTGCCGAAGACCTGATGTTTTCCGCCCTGGCCAGGCAAATCGGACCGGATGCGGCCCGCAACTTGATTACTGATGCTGCGGATGCCCTGAAGCCTTACCACACGGCACTTTCC
>JALSGI010000859.1 GCA_026982835.1 Planctomycetota bacterium
CGGCTCGCCGTTCAACCGCCGGCTTACGCCGGCGGCTCGCCACTCCACGCCCCCACGTCCCCATCCCCCCAAGCCCTTAAGCCCCTGGAGGAGGGAACGCCCGTTACGACGTTACACCCAACGGGGACGCACCGCTTGGAACAAGGTTTTTAGATCATCCACCGCAGCGGCGGTTGCAGTGTGCCTCGCCGCAGCAGCACGAACAGCCCGGCGGCCACCAGGTCGGCCGTAGTGCCGGGATTGCGCTGGTGGCCGTCGCTGCGCAGGTAGAAGTCCAGCTCGGCCACCTGGAAGTAGTACTCGGGGCTTCCCGGGGTGAACTGCTCGACGATCCGCTGGGCCAGGGCCGAGACGTTCTGGGCCACCTCCAGGCCGCACTTGCGCAGGATGAGGCTGTCGGGCCACCGGGCCAGCAGTTGCAGGTAGGTGTGGACGATGGCCGGGCTGAGGCCCAAGTTGCGCTGGATGTTCTTTTCCATCTCCGGCACCACCACCTGGAACACATCGGCAAAGCCGGTGGTGTATTGGCGGGCGATGCGGTCCCGCTGGGCAGCGCTGGCCATGGCTTGCAGCAGATCGGCGGGGGCCTGCTGGTGCACATCGTACTGCGGCACGCGGCCCAGCCCACCCGGAGAAGCCCGCCGAATGGCCTGATATACCGCCTCCGCATCCTCCGGAGCCATGCGTTGCAGCTCCTGCTGCACTCCTTGCTGGTGGAGTTGCTCCTGGGGAAGCCGGGCCAAGGGGGCCAGCAGCAGCACCGTGCCCAGATGGGTGTTGCGGCCGATATGCTGGCGGATGGCCTCCACCGCCTGCAGCACCGTCTGGCCCAACGGCTGCCCCCCGGCAGCCCGTTCCATCTGCTGGCCCACCAGCGAGGCGGCCAGCACCATGTCCAGGTAGCTCATGTCCTCGAAGTCGGCCCCCCGGTGCACGTTGCCCGGCTTGGGGGCCGTGGCCTCCAGGATACAGGCCCACTGGGCAGCCAGTCCCACCGGCAGTCCACGGGAGGCGTTGTCAGCAGGGGCGGAGTTCGAGTCGGTCAAGCCAAGTCCCCCTTGCGGTGGAGGCCCTTGTCCGTGGTCATCGCCGGTGGTTGATTCGGCCGAGTTCAGGAGCCGAGCCGCCGGGCGCCCAGCTCGAATGTAGTGCGGCCATGTTCGGGAGCCTATGGGG
>JALSGI010000860.1 GCA_026982835.1 Planctomycetota bacterium
CGGCTCCAACCCGGCCGCAAGGATCAACCGCGGCGGCGTGCCCTCGGACTGTATCTGAATGCGGATGGCTTGGGTTTGCCGCAGCAGCAGCTCCCACCACACAAAGTCCCAGCTCGGCGAATGTCCCGGGGGCTGATTCCCGGAAAGGGACCAGGGCCGGGGAAATCCCCGCAGGTGATCCAGCACCATCTCCCGGTAAGCAAGCGGCACCCGCTGCGGAAACACCGCCAGCGCAACCAGCGGGCTTTCCTTTCCCGCGGCGACTTGGGGAATCTCGTCCGGCAGCAACTGGAAAGCCCCTTGGCGTTGGGCAAGCACCAACTGCCCCGACTTCCAGAAGGCAAAGCCGCTCCAGGGACCCTGGCCCAGCTTCCAGAGCCTCTTGGGCTTCACCGGCTGGGGGTTTCCCCCCAGCCGGCCCAACGCTTGCAGCACCGGTTCGGGGTCCCGGCAGGGGAGCAGCACCAGTGGCTCCAGCAGCACGCCATCGGTGACCAGCAGCAGGCGGAGCGGCTGCTGGGGCCGTAGCGCCCGCAACACGGACTGCCAAACCGGGGGGAGCGGGGAGCCGTCCTGCTGGTCGGCCCCGGGAACGAGCAACCCGTCCAGCTTCAGTTGCCGGTTGAGTTTTTGCCAAGTGGCCACGGGAGCCAATTCGAGTACGGCCACCAGTTGTGGTTGGGCTCCTGGAACCTGAAGTGGCCTTGCTGCGGCAAACGCAGCGGCAAGGGCCAGGGAAAACAAAACCCGCTGCATAGAACCTCCCCGGGAAGTCGAGGTAAGAGCATGTTCAAGCGGTTCGCGTGTATCGGTTTCCGTTCTCTCGGCCGCCGGCTCGCCGATTGCAAAAACCGGTGGTTTGTTCTTGTTCAGTGACTCCCCCCGCTAACGCGGGGGGCTCCTTGTTCTTGGCCAGAGCGGAAGCTCCTTGGCGAGCCCCGGACTTCGTACGTGTTTAGTGTACCAGCATAAGACGAAGCGCCCCCAGATCAAAAGCAAGCCGAAGGCTTGCCAGCCATGTAGCCGGTGGTCGGAGCGAAGCGGAGACCACCGGAAAGCGACGGCCTTTCTCTCACCCAGCACCCCGACAGGGGTGCCAGAAACCAACGGATCGTTCCTCCCTCTGGCATCCCTTCGGGATGCTCAAGGACAAGGAAAAATGCTGCC
>JALSGI010000861.1 GCA_026982835.1 Planctomycetota bacterium
TCTTACCCCTCAGCTTCCCATTTTCCCACAGATGTTTCCCAAATCTCCTCTTGACATCTCCCCCACCCCCTTCCAACGCGCAAAAGTTGAACTGGACCCGCGGAGAGTCCCCAAGGGCATCTGGCGTTGACACCTTCTCCCCACGGTCCAAAATAGACTCGCGCGCCGCGACTCCCTGGCGGCTGCGGGGTGGCCCTGCCGCCGGAAGACGATTTCACCGCCATTGGGTTCCAAGGGGGTGGCTCATGCCGCTGTTTGAAGTGGAAACCAACCAGCACATCGTCATCACCTGGGCCGACAGCCAAGAGGAAGCGTTGCAGATGGTCGCCGAGTCGTTTCCGAGCGACCAAGTGGTCCGTGTGACTCGCCGGCCGCGCAACGCCTGGGTCATTTCCAAGGCCGCCCTGGGTATCACCGGCCAGGTGGACCCTTGCGCCACAGCCCGCGACTGCCTGGCCCAAGCCGCCGGGGACAAGGTGCAAGCCATTCGCCTCTACATGCAGCGCACCGGGGCCGACCTGGAGAAGGCGCGCAAGGTGATCGAAACCAACATGGTGCTGGGCTGGTAGGCGGCGGCTACGGCTCCACCGGGTGTTCCAGCTTCACGGTGGGCTTGCCCTGCGGGGAGGGCTGGAGCGTCAAGTGCCAGATGGCCTGCCCCACCTTGCACAGCCCCGTCTCTTTGTCCTGGCAGTAGTACCAGGTGACCCAAAGCTCCAGCCGCGTGGCGCCTTCCGCGGCCAGTTTCACCGGCACCTGGAACTGCGGCCGGGGCGGCTTGATCTGCTGCCAGGGGGAGTCCGCTTCGGCCGTCTTGGCCGAGGCGGAGGTTTTGCGCACCAGGCGATACCGCAACGGAGTTCCCGGGTTGAGTTTCCACCCTGCGGGCAGGCGCAATGCCACTTCCAGCGTAGCGGAGCCGTCTTGCGGGGCCACGGGCAGGGGCTTGGGGCGGTAGATCTTGGCTCCGGGCAGCGGGCGCAGCGGCTGGGGCTTGGGCCGAGGCGGCTCCGGCGGCCGCAGCCCTTGGATCCGCAACGTGCTGGTGCGGTAGCCGTTTTCCAGGTCGATCACGCGGATAAGGTGGTTGTTCGTATCGGCCACGTAGAGCTTGCCGGCGGCGGCACTCAGCCCGCCGGGTTCGTCGAACCGGGCCGGGGAGTCCGTGCGGCCATGCTCCCCGGTGCCGGCGATGGTACGGATGACCTTCTTTTGCAGGTCCAGCTCCTTGATCTTGCAGTTGTAGGTGTCGGCCACATAGAGCTTGCCCCGGTAGTAGGCCACGCCCAGGGGGTGTTGCAAGCGGGCCTTGTCCACCGCCCCATCCACGTCGCCGAAGGTGAACAGCCGCGCGTAGGGGAGCTTCGAGGTGCCCAGCACGGTCCACACCTCCTCCTGCTGGGTAAACGGCACCGCGCGGATGGAGCTGCCTTCGCTGTCGGCCACGTAGAGCCAGCGGCCGTCGGAGGCCAGCCCGCTTGGTTGGGCAAAGGAGCTGAATCCCAGGGCATAGGGCTGCCGCGGCAGCAAGGGGCCATCGACGATGTCCTCGCGGCCATTTCCGGCCCAGGGGCCGATCTGACGCTCTTGCAGGTCCATCCGCCAGATCTGGTGCGGCCCGGCCATGGCGATGTAGAGATAGCCCTCGTGGACCCAAAGCGCCCACGGGCTGTTCAGCGGCGTGGTACGAGGCTTGCCCACGTAGCGCTTAGGCAACTGAGGGCGGCCCAGCCGGTCGAAACGCAGTCCCGGCCAAGGGTTCATCGCCTGGCGACCCGTGCCGGCCACGGTGCTGACGCGGCGGGCCTTCAGGTCCACCTTGCGCAGCAGGTGGTTTTCGGTATCGGCCACGTAGAGCACCTCCCCGTGCAGGAACAGCCCCTGCGGGTGGTTGAACGTGGCCTGCTGGTAGGAGCCGTTGCGGCTGCCCACCTGGCCGGTGCCAATCACCTCCAGCAGCTCCCCTTCCAGCGAAGCAATCACGATGCGGTTGTGGTTGCTGTCGGCGATGAACAGCCGGCGGCTTTTCTCGTCGGCCAGCACCTTGCCGGGAAAACGCAGCGGGGTGGGCTTGAGCTTTTCCCGCTCCAGGCGGAAGTGCAGCGGCCGCAGGTCCAGCACCCCCTTGCGCTTGTAGTAGGGAATGGCCTTCTTGAAAAACTGGTCCAGCACCTCGAATGTGACCTCGCCACTGTCGCCGGCGATCAGGTAGCCCTCCGGGTCGATCACCCGCAGCGAGGGCCAGCTAGTGACCTGGTACCGCTGCCAGATGGCGTGGTTGGCGTCGTTGACCACCGGGTGCTCGATCTCGTAGCGAAGGATGGCCTCGCGGATGTTTTGCGAGTCCTTCTCCGTGTCGAATTTGGCCGAATGGACGCCGATGACGACGATCTCGTTGGGATAGGCCCGCTCCAGCTTCTTCAGCTCCGGCAGGATGTGCATGCAGTTGATGCAGCAATAGGTCCAGAAGTCCAGCAGCACGAACTTGCCCCGCAGGTCGCGCAGCTCCAGCGGCCCGGCCGTGTTCAGCCACTCCACGCCCCCGGTCAGAGGCGGGGCTTTTACCCGCCGGGGAAAGGGGTGCTTTTCCGCTTCGCCGCGCCGTGGAGTCGGCGGTTGTTGGGCCACGCGAACAGGCTCCTGGTGCGATTCGGGGAGGGAGGTGCCGGGAGGCTCGGCCTGGTCGGCGGTTGCCGCAGAGGTGCCCCCCCGGGGCTCCGCGGCCAGCGAAGGCTCTTGCATCCGGGAGTTGCAGCCCAGGGCCAGCAAACACACCACCAGCAGCAAGACCCAGTCACGACTTCGACTGTGAAACAGCATGGGCGTGTTTCTCCAGGGTGGTCGGTTCTCCCGGGGCCGATCAAGCAACGCACGGCACGCTCTGCCGCACCGGGGAGCTCGGCCGGCGTTTGGGCTTCGCGGCCCGGGCCGGTTATAGTATGACAAAATGAGGCTCTTCGTGCATTACGGGTTTGACCCCCGCGGAGGTTCGGTTACCCCCCGGCCGGGTCTTCCAGGGAGGGAAAAACCGATGGCCGCAGAACGTGCGGAAACGCTGGTCGAGGATGTGGAACTCTCCGGCCACATCATCGACAGTCTCATCCTGCCCAAGGTGTTGGACCTGATTACCGCCCACGGCGGCACCTTCGAGCTGAAGCAGGTTACCATCGGCCACCACCGCACCGATCCCAGCTACGCCCTGATCCAGGTACAGGCCGAGAGCGAAGAACAACTGCGGCAGATTTTGCACCAGATCTACGACCACGGGGCGGTGCCCGTGGCGGCCACCGACTGCCGCCTGGTGGAAGCCGACTGTGCCGGGGCATTTCCCGAAGGGTTCTACAGCACCACCAACCAGCGGACCGAGGTGCGCGTGGGCGGGCAGTGGCTCCCTGTGGAAGACCAGGAAATGGACTGCGGCATTTGCGTCGATCCGCAAGAGCCTCGGGCCTGGTGCCTGCCGATGATCGACGTGAAGCCGGGGGACCGGATCGTGGTGGGGCATGCGGGGGTGCGGGTGTTTCCGCAGCAGCGGCGGCAGCAGGACGGCTCGCTGTTTGAGTTCATGAGCTCTTCGGTCTCCACCGAAAAACCCAAGGGCGTAGCCACGCGGCAGATTGCCCAGGCCATGCACGCCTGCCGCCGCCAGGGCGAGCCGGTGGTGCTGGTGGCCGGACCGGCGGTGATCCACACCGGCAGCGCCGAGCATGTGTGCCAGCTCATCCGCCGAGGCTACGTGCAAAAGATTTTCGCCGGCAACGCCCTGGCCGCCCACGACATCGAGCAGGCCCTCTACGGCACCAGCCTGGGCGTGCGCCTGGACCGGGGCGAGGTGGTCGAGCATGGGCACGAGCACCACCTGCGGGCCATCAACACGATTCGCCGCCAGGGGGGGATCGCCCAGGCGGTCCAGCGGGGAGTGCTCACCCGCGGCATCTGCTACCACTGCCATCGCCACGGTGTGAAGCTGGTACTGGCCGGCAGCATCCGCGACGACGGCCCGCTGCCGGAAGTGATCACCGACGCCGTGGAGGCCCAGCGGGTGATGCGCCGGGAGCTGAAAGACATCGGCTTTTGTCTCATGCTGGCCACCACGCTGCACTCCATTGCGGTGGGCAACCTGCTGCCGGCCTGGGTGCCGGTGGCCTGCGTGGACATCAACCCTTCGACCGTGATCAAGCTGATGGACCGCGGCTCGTTCCAGACCACCGGGGTGGTGACCGACGTGGAGCCGTTTTTGCGGGCGTTGTTGCAGGAGCTCCAGCGGCTGGAGGGGGCCGAGGGCTAGGGAGCACTGCGGCCTGGTTGTCGGCGGGACTGCTTCCCGAGAGTGGTGGCAGATTGCCTTTCTTGGTTCCGCAGAAACGGGTGACATCCTGGTCCGGATGGATAGGAGTCCAAGAGCCGGAAACTCCCGGATCACGCTCGTTTTTTCCTGTCGTCCTTTCCAGATGCAAGTGGGCCTGCGAGAAATTTTCTTGCCCTCCGCAAGATTTCTCCGACACAATGGGATGGAGGCCTGAGGGCTTGGAGGGATAGAGATTTGGGGGATGGGGTGTGAAAGCGGAAAGCCGATAGGTATGCATAAGCACAAACAGGCCACCCCCCAAGCCCCCACCACCTCCACGCCCCCAAGCCCTTGTACTGTTTAGCACAGGAGGCCCGAGTATGTGGTGGCCGTTCGAGCGAAAGCGTGAAGAAGAGAAAGGGGAGCGGGTGATGTATCTTGTGCTCCCGGATGACCCATCGGTGACGATAGATAACTACCAGGCCACTTCGGCCTGGTTTATTGATCCGAACAGCGGTGCCGAAGGACACACATTTTACGAACGACCAACATCTTTTCCACCCGATACGCCCTGGATTCGAGAAGCCGAGGCCGAGAAAATCCAACAGCGTTTTGCCATCCAGCCACAGCAGCTTCCACGATCTAGCGAACAAGCCCTCGTTTCCTGAAAAACGAGTAGAGTTCCGGCGTTTGCGCTTTTGCCGTCTCGGGATGGAACCAGCACCACGCCAGGGCGTGGGCAAACGCTTCTCGCTGGAACGTTTCAGGTGCCGGTTTCCCTGGGTCTTCCCACGAGGAACGCAGCGCCAGGTTTTTTTCTCGCCGTGACAGTTGGAGCCATTCTTGCGTTTTGGTGATTCGTCGTCTGCTCACGGGGTCGTAATCCACCATGTGCGCCAGTTCGTGCAGGTGGACAAACCGCAGGTCCCTCCCCCCGCTCCCGTCCAAAACCAAAAAGCTAAGCGGTGATCCTTCGATATCTTTTTCCTTTTTCATAATGAACAAATGCTGTTGGTGGAGTTGTCTTGTAACCAAAGGATTTCCAAAGCTTCGCCACCCCTCCCAAATCCGGAGCCACCACCAGCGCGGTGTGGTGTCGGGCCAGAAGGCGCTTGGCCTCCGGAGGCAAAGGGCGAACGTAGCGGATGAGCGTTTGCTGAAACGCCTCCGCGTAGGCCCGAACCTGTTTGCCTCGGGTACCCATGAACGTGTCCCGCACCCAGTCCCAAAGACAGCGGAACGCTCCGCGTTCCCAGCCTGCCAGTTGCTGCGCAATTTTCTCCAGGCCTTGCACCCACTGGTCGGGTTTTTCGGGGCTGGCGGGGTTGAGCAGATA
This sequence comes from Planctomycetota bacterium, assembly GCA_026982835.1. Taxonomy (GTDB): domain Bacteria; phylum Planctomycetota; class Planctomycetia; order Pirellulales; family S012-138; genus S012-138. The sequence continues at coordinate 5,625 of JALSGI010000861.1, forward strand.
CCAACGGCCACGTGGCAAACCTTCAACCTCCCGTCCTCAATCCGAAGGGGCCCCACTCGGACGCTCACCAGCATATCGCACGGATGCATCCGGGGGGAGCCGGACCAGGGGCCGCAACTACCGTGGGCTCTCACACCAGCGGGAGTTCCAACCAGGCGGACCAGTTCTCTACCTCTCCGATCCCGTCGAGAAAGTTGCATGCGAGTGTGGGTGGGAAGTGTTGTAGCGGATGATCTTCCGGAGCGTGTTTGGGCGGGGTTCGGCCAGGTTGGAGTTCAATCGGCGTTTGTCCTTGCGGTGCCTGTCCGGCATGTCATTTGATCTTGTCCCGCTTCGCGGCGGGGGATAGGATTGTTCGTGGAGTTTGGCGGCGCGGTGCGCGCCGCCGGATTGCTCTGAAGTGAGTAGGTTGGCGGGGGACCACCCCGCGGGTGTACCCGTTCCGGCTTGCCGTGTCTCAAGTGTGTCTTTTCCCGGGCAAGTCATAGAAGGAATCCGCCCATGAAGCTGCCACGCGCCTCGTCTCGGTTGTCGCTTGCTGTGGTTCCCCTGTTTGTGTTGGCCTTGTTGCTGCCGTCCGGCGGGCTGGCCGAGCTGAAGCAGCCCCGGCCCACCGACCGCTGGATCCTGCAATCGGTGGCCGTGCTGTTGCAGCGGGAGCACATCGCCCGGCACAAGCTGGACGACGAGATTTCCCAGCGGGCGTTCAAGATGTTCATCGACTCGCTGGACCCCAACCGGCTCTACTTCCTGCAGGCCGACGTGGCGGAGTTTGAGCCCCTGCGGCGGCAGATCGACGACCTGGTCAGCCAGGGGGAGCTGGCTCCGATCTATCGCCTGTTCAATCGCTTCCTGCAGCGGGTGGACGAGCGGGTCAAGGTGGCCTTGCAACTGCTGGATGCGGAGCACGATTTCACCGTTCGGGAAGAATTCATCATCGATCGGGAAGATCTCCCCTTTGCCCGCACCGCGGCCGAGCTGAACCAGCGCTGGCGCAAGCGGATTAAGTACGACCTGCTGAACCAGAAACTGGAAGGCAAATCCTTGGCCGAGGCCCGCCAGACCCTACGCAAACGCTACCAGGCTTTCGCCCGGCGGATGCACCAGACCGACGGGGACGAGCTGCTGGAGATGTTCCTCAACGCGGTGACCAACTCCCTGGACCCGCACACCAGCTACCTCTCCCCCAGCACGCTGACCAACTTTGAGATCTCCATGCGGCTGGAGCTGGAGGGGATCGGGGCCTCGCTGCGACAGGACGAAGACGGGGTGATCCGCGTGGTGAAGATCGTCCCCGGCGGAGCGGCCGACAAGGACGGGCGACTGAAGCCCAAGGACCAGATCATCGCCGTGGGCCAGGGGGAGGAGGGGCCCTGGGTGGATGTGGTGAACATGAAGCTTTCCGACGCGGTGAAACTCATCCGCGGCAAGCGGGGGACGGTAGTGCGGCTGAAGGTGATCCCCGCCAGCGGCGGCGAGCCGCGGGTTTATAAGATCACCCGGGCCAAGATCGAGCTGAAGGACAGCGAGGCCCGGGGCGAGGTGATCACCGTGGGCCGCAAGCCCAGCGGCACCCCTTACCGCATCGGCGTGATCGACCTGCCCAGCTTCTACCTGGACATGAAAGCCGCCCGGCTGAACCTGCCGGATTACAAGAGCTCCAGCCGCGACGTGCGGCGCATCCTGGAGCGGTTCCGCCGCCAGGGCGTGGACGCCGTGGTGATGGACCTGCGGCGAAACGGCGGCGGGTCGCTTTCCGAGGCGGTGACGCTGACCGGGCTGTTCATCGACCGGGGGCCCGTGGTCCAGGTCCGCGACGCCGACGGCCAGGTGGAGCTGTTCGAGGACACCGAGCCGGGGGTGGCCTGGGAGGGGCCGCTGGTGGTGCTGGTGAGCAAGTTCAGCGCCAGTGCCTCGGAGATTTTCGCCGGGGCGATCCAGGACTACCGCCGCGGGCTGGTGGTGGGCGACCACGCCACCCACGGCAAGGGGACCGTGCAGGTGCTGATGGACCTGTCGCGGCGGCTGTTCCGCTTTGGCGGGGGACCGAAGCTGGGAGCGTTGAAGCTCACCATCCAGAAGTTCTACCTCCCCGGCGGAAACAGCACCCAGCAACGCGGCGTGCTTTCGGACGTGGAGCTGCCGGCCATTACCACCCACCTGGAGATCGGCGAACGCGACCTGGACTTCGCCTTGAAGTTCGACCAGGTCCGCCCGGCCGCCTTCCAGCCGGTGAACATGGTCACCCCCCAGATGATCGCCCTGCTGCGGCAGAAGTCGGCCCAGCGCGTGGCAGCCAGCCCCCAGTTCCAGAAAGAACTGCAACGCATCGCCCACTACAAGAAGCAAAAAGAGCGAAAAGTCGTCCCGCTTCACGAAAAAGAGTTTATGGCCCTGCGCAAGCAGGACACCAAGCTGGAAGACATCTTCGAAGAGGACGATCCGCCGGATGACGGCCACGTGGTCAAGCGGGACTACTACCTGGACGAAGTGCTGGCCATCACCGTGGACTACTTGCAATTGCTGCAAGCGCGGCAGAACTGAGTGTTTTGCGGCCTGAGAGCTTGGGTGTGGAAGAGCGTTTGCGTGAGTACTCCCCCCCCCGCTTACGCGGGGGGCTCTTGTTGGGCAAGTTGACGCTCTTTTTCGCACCGGAGCGGAAGCTCCCAGTGGCTGCGGCCCTGCCGCCTCCGCTGGCTGAAGTCGGGTACGTGTTTAGCGTGCCAGCATAAGACGATGCGT
>JALSGI010000862.1 GCA_026982835.1 Planctomycetota bacterium
TGCCGGGGTGCGGGGTGGGGTAATGGCCGTCGCTTTCCGGTGGTCTCCGCTGCGCTCCGACCACCGGCTACTGGGCTGGCAAGCCTTCGGCTTGCTTTATGGTTTGGGCACATCACACCTTGTGATAGCACGCTAAACACGTACGAAGTCCGGGGAGAGCCAACCGCGTGCTCACGCACGCGGCTCGCCGGTTGCGAGAAGAAACGTTTTTTCTCGCACTGGTGCGGAAGCACCACCGCAAGACCCAAGACCCACGACCCAAGACCTCCAGAGCGGAAGCTCCCGACGCAACAGCGCACGGCGCAAGCCGCATCTCATCTCCCCCCCGCTGACGCGGGGGGCTCTTGGGCTCCTCCGCGGGCTGAAGCCCGCGGCTCGCCATCCCTCCAAGCCCTCAAGCCTCCACACCTCCAAGCCCCCGGTGCGGAAGCACCGGCGCAAGGCGCAGGTCGGCCGAATTACTTGCGCTGCCCGGCTCCGGCGGCTTGCCGCACCGGCACGTGGCGGGTGTTGGCCAGGAAGTTCTCCACCCGCGACTGGTCCAGAAGCGCGGCAAACTCCACGGCCATCGCCCGGCGGAGTTTCTTCTCGTAGATGTCCTCCTGGAGAATGTCCCGCACTTCCTCCAGCGACACCTGCTGCGGCTTGGTGTAGCCTTCGCATAGCAGGATCACGTACTTGTCCTTCAGCTGGATGATGCCGGAGATTTCGCCCGGCTTGAGGGCGAAGGCCTCCTTCTCCAGGGTGGGCCGCCCGCCGTGGCGGCCGATGGGCGGAATCTCCCCGTTGAGCGTGCGCAGGTTCGGGTCGATGGAATACTTGCTGGAGAGCTGGCCGAAGTAGATGGGGTCGGGGTTTTTGCGGGCCTGTTCCCAGACGATCTGGGCGGTGCGGGGATTGTTCAGCACGATGGCCCGGCACTTCACCCGCGGCCCGTAGTTGGCCTCGAACGCCTTGCGCAGGTCCTCTTCGGTCACTTGCACCGCCTGGCGGCGGCGCTTGAGCACCAGTTTTTTCAGGGCCACGGTGGGCCAGACGATCTCCCGCAGGTAGCGCTGGCGGGGAAGCCCCTGCTGCTGTTGGATCATCTGGAACCAGCGATCCAGGTCGGCCTGGCCGCCCTTGCCGGTCACGCCCATCGCTTCGGCCGCGCGCACCACTTCCCGGTGGATGTCCTGGTCGGTGACCACGATCCCCTGGCGACGCACTTCCTGGAACAACACCAGGCGGTTGATCATCCCCTCCAGCACTTCCACGCCGTGGCGTTCCAGGCAGGCCTGGGCCAGATGGGCCGTGGTGATCTGCTGGCCGTTGACCAGCGCCGCGGTACCCGGATACTGCTTCTCTCGTTCGGGATAGCCGAACACTTCCAGCACGCGGGCCTGCTTGCGCAGTTGCTGGAACACGCGGCTGGCCACCAGCGGCTCCTTCTTGTCCCGCACCATCTCTTCCAACTGCTTGCGCACCTTCTCCAGCGGGAACTGGTCCATGCGGCTGGGGATGTGCCGCACGCACTTGAGGATGACAAAGCCGCCTTCGATGGGCACCACCGGCGAGAGCTGCCCCGGCTTGAGTGAAAACGCGGCTTGTTCCAGCTTCGGGTCGCCCAGGTGCTTCCGCACCGGCGGGATGCGCCCCCCGTAGCCGGCGCTGACCGGGTCCTCGGAGTAGGTGCGAGCCAGTTTTTCAAACTCCTGGGGCCGGGCCTGCACCAGGCGGTGCACCTTTTCGGCCCGCTCCCGGCTCTTGCACAGGATCATCCGCACTTCCACCGCGGGGCCGTACTGGGTTTCGTAAGCAGCTTGCAGCTCCTTGGGGGTGACTTCCAACAGCTTGGCCGCCACGCGGCGCAGGGCCAGCTGCGGCCAGATGATGTCGCTGGCGTACTGCTCGGGCCGGATGCCGCGCTCTTTTTCCAGCAGCTTGAGCCACTGATCGACGGTCATGTGGAACCGCCGGGCCATGCGACCGATTTCCGCTTGCACTTCCTGCCGCGTGACCTGGATGCCGTGCCGCTGGCAGTATTCCAGGATGAGCTGCTTGTTGATCAGGCTCTCCAGCACGTCGCGGCCGTAGCGGATCATGCACTCTTGGGCCAGTTGTTCCCGGGTGATCTGCTCCCCGTTGACAATGGCCATTACCTTGAGCGAGTTGGGGTCGGGCCTTTGGGGTTGGGGTGCAGGCCGGGCGGCTCGGGAGGGGGCCGGACGGCGGCTGCCCCGGGCCGGGGACGGCCTTCCCTGGGCCTTCGCCTTGGGCGCCGGTTGCTGTTGCCGCAACAGCATGGCCGCGGCCAACACGCCCACGGTGATTACCGCCGCCGCCAACAAGCGAAACCGACCACGACGCTTTTTCCCTTGCAAGCGAGCCTGCGAATGAACCATAGCCCTCTCCATCCTGTCTGGCGAGTACGTGCCGCCGGAGCGACTCCTCCTGAGTTGGCAAACTGCAACAAGGGCGGGCACTATAGGGAGGGGGGTTCCTTGGGGTCAAGGTCGCCGCTTGGGAGTGGCGGCATTGCTGGCATTCCCAAACGCATCCCGAGGCAATCTCTCTTGCCACGCATCCGCGGCCCGCCTATGGTGCGCCCCGGTTGAGGTAGCAGGTGGTTCTTGTTCCGTTTCGTGCCCAAGATGCCTGTCTCCACGCGAGGAAAAACGGCCCTGGGGCGGCTGCTTGTGACCGTGTGGATCGCGGCCTGGGCCTGTGGTTGCGCCGCGGTGCTCCCCTGGCAGAGGGAGCCGGAGGAACAAGCCGAGCGTTCCGTGGCCTCCGGCGGCGAAAAAGCCGACTCCCCAAGCAGTTCCCCTGACCAAGCAGAACCAGCCCCGCAAAAGCCCAAGTCCCCGTCCCAGGAAAAGGCAAACGCCTTAGCCCAACCCGGCTCTCCGGACCACCCGCAGCAACTGGAACAGATTCTGGACCGCTTGCAGCAGCAGGGGCGCCTGTCGGCCCGGCAACGGGAAAAACTGGCCCAGGACCTGGCCCTGGTGGATCGTTCCGCCTGGCCGATCCTGATTCAGTATTTCCTGACCAGCGCCCAAGGAGAGCAGCAAGGCGTTTTGCCGCCCGGGGCGTCCAAGCCGCCGGGCCAAAGGCCCGCGGAGCTTCCATCGAGCTGGCCGGGGGCTGCCGAGGCGGGTAAGAACAAGCCCGCTGCTTTGCCCTCGTCCCGTGCTGCCTCCTCTGCGGCAAAACCGGCTACCCCGCAACTTCCGCCTCCAGGCGGCCAGATCCCGGGGCGTGCTGCTTCCGCTGCGGGCTCAAAGCAGCCCCCTGCCCTCTCCTCTCCCCAAGGCCAGGCTCCCTTGCAGCCGACCAGTGCCGGAAAGGCGAAACCGCAGCGGGCCGAAAAAACACCGCCCTCTGCCGAACAACCCCCTTCCCCCCAGCAGCAGCTTGGGCGGCTGATCGCTTCGCTGGAGCAGCAGACCCAGGGCCCGGCCCGCTCGCTGGAAGAGCTTCAGCGGCACGTGACCCTGCGGATGCTCTATTTGCTGGCCGGGCGGCGGGAGCAGGCCCTGGAGCCCATCCCCGGCATCCCCGCCCCCCAGCAGCAATACTGGACCAACCAGCTTTACGCCCTGGCGGTGTACCTGGACGGGGAGGCCATTGCTCACTCGGCTCGCCGGGCCACCGAGGCCAAGGTGCACCTGGACCAGGCGGCCTACCACTTAGGGACCGCGGGCAACCTGGTGGTGAAGAACCTGGCTTTTTGCACGGCGGTGCGGAGCTTCGGCGTAGTGAGGGAGTTTGACCAGAAGGAGTTCCGGCCCGGCCAAGTGGTCCTGCTCTACGCGGAGCTGGAAAACTTCTCCGTGGAGGAGACCCCGGAAGGCTACCGCACCACGCTGCGGGGCAGCTACCACATCTACGACGCCCGGGGCAACCAGGTGGCCAGCGAGGAGCTGCCGATGGTGGAGGACCTGTGCCGCAACCGCCGCCGGGACTTTTTTGTCAGCTACCGCATCCAGTTGCCCCAGCGCATCTACCCGGGCCGGCACAAGCTGCAACTGACCCTTGAGGACGCCAAGAGCCAGCGAATGGCCACGGCGACGCTGGAGTTTTCGGTGGCCAAGTAGGGAGGCCGGGGGGGCCTTGCCAATCTTTCCGGGAACGCTTTCCGTTGCTTTGTGGCAAGCTCTGCGTTCCGGCTGTGCCGTAGCGGAGGAATCCAGCGAAATTTTTTTGACCAAGGGTAATACCTCCGGTATAACAAAGCCGCTGCCAGTGCGGCGGACGAAGCGGTGTGGAATGGCTTCGGGTCAGCTTGAAGGCCGACTCTGAACCAGGCACAACCAGGGCAGGAAGCTCCCGAAAACCTGGGCAGGGTTTCCGAGGGACGAAGGACTCTTGCCGGGCATCCCGTGGCCGAGTGGGATTTCGGGGGAGTTTCCTTGCAAGCCGGATGATTGAGCCGGGCTGTTTCGTTCCGGGAAAGGGGACGATACCGAGGACGAAGTGACCTGAAAGAAACCGGGGTGCGACGAGGATGCTCATTTTGCTGGTCGGTTCCAATCCGCTGCCCAACTACTTGGTGGCTTGCGCGTTGCGACCGGAGCGGGTCGCCCTGGTATACACCTCACAGACCAGCGACGCCAAAAACCGACTCCAAGTCCAACTGCAAAACGCCCTGGGCAACCAGCTCCAGTTGCAAGAGAAGTTCATCCAGAACGCCGCCCGTGTCACGGACGTAAAGGGAGCCATTGAGAGCTTGATGCAGGGGCATGACAACCAGCACGTGCACCTCAACTACACCGGTGGCACCAAGGTGATGGCTGCCCACGCCTTGCTGGCGTTTCGGGACCGGGGAGGAAAGCCGGAAAACGCTTCTTACCTGGACGAAGTGGGCGACGGCCAGGAACCTCTGCTGCGCTTCGACAGCGGCCGGGAAAAGCGCCTTTCCGAGCTGAACAACATCCCCCCTGAAAATGGAAACCATTTTCGCCTTGCATGGCGTTCTTCCCCAGCCGCGAAAGCCCAAGCAACCGGCCCCCACGCCTAAAGACGCCCGAGAAATCCTCTGCCGTGTGCTGGAGGAGCCCGACATCAGCAAAAAGCTACATCAAGAACGCTCACGGTTAGAAAAGTTTAAAAAATTTGGAAATCAAGATCAGCAAAACGCTCTGGCCGAACCTTTTCGATCGGGTCGTTTCCAGTTGCGATTGAGCTTGTCGGAGTTTCCAACCCAAGAGCAGTTGGTTCAGTTCGATTCACGGAGGAAGAAGCAATCCTGGTTCAAGCAATGGTACTCCTTCATCGGCGGGGAATGGCTGGAGGAGTGGGTGGCCCAACAGATTCGGTCTCTCCAGCTTTCCCCGCAACTGGAAGTCCGCGTGGGGGTGCAGACTTTCCGAGGAGAAGAGCGGACGCAGTTGGAAATAGATGTCGTTGTGGTGCGGGGATATCGATCCTACTTTCTTTCCTGTACCACTTCCGGGGAAAAGTCTCTCTGCAAATCGAAGCTCTTTGAGGTGGCCACCCGGGCCCGACAGCTCGGGGGCGATCTGGCCCGGGCCGCCCTGGTGTGTCTGGCCAAGTCCGATACCGCCTCGGCCCTTCAGAAGGACATTGAAGACATGTGGGGAGCAAGCAACACGCCTCAGGTCTTCGGCCTGGAGGATGTCCGCTGCTGGTCCGACTGCGGTGACAAGCAACCGAACCTTTCTCGATTGAAGGAGTGGCTGGAGAGCTGAAATGCCTGTGCTGACCGGAATCGACGTGCTGGGGATCCAGCGTTACGTTTTCGCCTCGAACCGGCTGCGGGACGTGCTGGCCGCCTCCTGGATGGTGAGACACGTTACCGAGCAAACGACGCTTTGCCAGATAAATCCGCATCCGCAATCGACCCTGCTTGCCGCCGGTGGAAATGCCATCCTGGAGTTTGCAAACCTCGTGGAGGCCAAGCAGTGGACCGCCCGCTACACACGCCGCCTGCTGGAAGAGGCCCCCGGGCTGGAAGTGGCCCTGGTCCACCTGGAATACGCCCCGGGAAAGCTGGCTGCGGCGCTAAAAGCCCTGGCCATCCGGCTGGCCCGGGCCAAGCTCCAGCGCCGCCCGCACGCTCCGCAACTGGGGCTTGGTGTCACGGCCGCCTGTTCCATTACCGGCCAGCCGGCCACTACGTTGGACCGGAAAGAGGGGGCCCCTCTCTCGCTGCAAATCCAGCGCCTGCGAGACAACCAGGTGCAGCAGGAGGCCTTAGCGAGATGGGACCAATTCCTGCAAGATCTGGTCCTGCAACACGCCTCCTGCTGGACGCCCCAGTTCCCACAGGATCTGGACCGCATGGGCCGCACCTTTGGGGAAACCAGTCTGGTGGGTGTGGTGCACGTGGACGGCAACGGCGTGGGGCAGGCCATCACCGCCTGGCTGGAGCGTTGTATCGATGAGGAACTTGACGATGACACGGTCCGGGAGCAGTACGAAGAGTGGTCCGACGCCATCGACAAATTGGGCCGAAGCGTTCTGCAGGCGATCGTGCAGCGGGTGGCCGATTGCGTGGTCGCCAAGAAAGACTCTTCGGGGCAGGGGCGGCCCAAGCTTTGCGGCACGCCGCCCAAGCTGGGGTTTCCACTGTGCGAATTCAGCGACCCGCAAACCCCACACAGCGTCTTTCTGCCGCTGCGGCCGATCTTGCTGGGCGGGGACGACCTGACGTTGGTTTGCGACGGGCGCATCGCCCTGGACCTGGCCGCGACCGCCCTGCGGGAGTTTGAGACACCTTCCATTCCCCACCTGGGCGAAGGTGGGAAAGAGCTCAAACTGACCGCTTGTGCCGGAGTGGCGCTGGTCCGGGCTCACGCCCCCTTTTACCGCAGTTACCAGCTGGCCGAAAGCCTGTGCACATCGGCCAAGCGCACCCGACGGAAGCAGAACCAGGAACTGGGCACTGAAACCGGTGGATGGCTCGACTGGCACCTCGGCCCGGCACGTCCCGGCGAAGCAATCCACGAGCTGCGGGACCGGGAGTACCAAAACCAAAACGGCTGTCTCACCATGCGCCCGTATCCCCTGCGGGCCATCGTGGGGCGAGGAGAATCCTGGGAATGGTTTGACCAACAACTTCTCGGCCCTGGCCTTCAGGGGGCCGCCAGGCAAGGGTTTCGGGGGATGCCGGTTTGGGTCGAGAGCCGCAACCGCATCAAGCGACTCGGCACGCTGGTGGTCGAAGGTGGCGGTGCCGTGGCTCGCCAGCTTGCCGCGTGGAGAACCATCGAAAAAGGAATCTCCCTGCCCGGTGGGTTGCCCGATAGCGGCTTTCCCACAGAAAAAACCCCGCTGCTTGATGCCGTGGAACTGCTGGATGTGCACATGCGCTTGGAGCCGGGTGCGGAGACCGACCGGAACCCACCTGCGTAACCGTCCGAAGTTGGAGAAACCCAAACATGACCGTCCTGGCCCCTTCTTTCCTGCGGATCGAACTGCTCTCCGACACTACGTTCAGCCGTGGCGAAAGCTCGGCGGTGGCCGACATTGAAGTGGAGCGGGATCGCTGGGGCGTTCCTTACATCGGCGGCCGTACGGTGCGCGGGCTGCTGCGCGACTCGTGGCTTTCGATGCAGGACCACTTTCCCCAGCTCCACCAGGCGGCCCGACGCGTGCTGGGCGACAGCTTTGCCCTGGACGACACCTGCCGGTTGCGGATCGGAGATGCCGTGCTGCCGTCGCGGATGCTTTCCGTGGTGCGGGCAGCAGCCCAACGCAGTCGAAACGCGCTGCCGGCGATGGCGGTCTTGGATGGCTTTTCCACGCTCCGCTATCAGACGGCCGAAGACCGCGAAACCGGCGCGCCGGACGAAACCACGCTGCGGAGTTCCCGCGTGGTGCTGCGCGGATTTGCCTTCGATGCTCCGCTGCTTTGGCTCGACGGTTACCTGCCCTGCCAGCAGGACGTCCAGCTGCTGGCCCTCTGCGCGTTGGCCACGCGGCACGGAGGGCTGCTTCGCAACCGCGGCCGCGGGCACATTCGCATCACGCTCGTCGGCAGCTTGAACTACACCCGAGAATGCGTCGAGAAACTGAAAAAACAGCTCATCCAAGACGACAAACAAGAGGGCACCCCATGAGCAACGCAAACGCCCCGGTTTACTGGCACTACCGCTTGCACTTGGAATCCCCGGCGATCGTCACCACGGTTTCGGGCGATCCCAACAGCGCAGCCACGCAACTGTTTATCCCCGGCGGAACCATCCGCGGCGCCGTGGCTGCCCGGCTGCTGGGCGGTGGGGGTGGGAATTGTGGCAAAAGAGGCGATTGGGAGGGGTTTGACACGCTCATCCTCTCCGGCCAGGTGCGCTACCTGCACGCCTACCCGGAAGCCGACGATGCCCGCACCTT
>JALSGI010000863.1 GCA_026982835.1 Planctomycetota bacterium
CCCGCCTCGGACGCTCCCCTCGGCCGCCACTGGCACTGGCTGCAAGCCGCCCTGGCCCATCCCGAGCACCGCCTGGTGGTCTATGGCACGCTGGCTCCGGGCCAGTGCAATCACTGGGTGGTGGAGCACATTCCCGGCCGCTGGCATCCTGCGGCCATCCGGGGACACCTGGACTGGTGTGGCAGGATCCCCTACCTCTCCTGGTCCCCACGCCATCCCGAGCTGGACGTGCAAGTGTTCTGCTCCCCTCAGCTCCCGCAGCACTGGGAAGCCATCGACTCTTTCGAAGGCAACGCCTATCGCCGGGTGCTTATCCCGGCTTGGATCGACGGCACCCGCTGGCCTTGTTACGTGTATCACGCCCGGGCAAGCTGGCCTCCGCCGGGGCTCAACATCCTCCCGGCCGAAGAGATATAATGGAGGCAAGAGGACGACCGGTTGTTTTTTGCTTTCCGACTTTTTTCCACCCCCTTGCAAGTCAACCCCGTTGCACGATGCCGATCTACGAGTACCGCTGTCCCCGCTGCGAGGAAGAGTTCGAGTTGCTGATTCGCGGGCAACAGCAGCCGGAGTGCCCCCGCTGTGGCAACCCCGACTTGCAACGCCTGCCCAGCGTACCGGCTGCCCACACGCGCAGCTCGCTGCCCCTGTGCCCGCCTTCTCCCGGTGGGGGCTGCGGGCTGCCCGAGTGCGGCCAAGGGCGCTGCCAGTGGGAACCGTAGCCCTTAGAGCCTGTCCCGGAATTGCCTCAAAGGCGAAAAAAGGTTACGACTCCGTTTTTCCACGAAACGAGTTACGGAAGACGGAGTCGCAACCATGTGTAGGAAGCATTATCCCAGCGATCTGACCGACAAGCAATGGCAGATGATTCATCCCTTGCTGCCCCAACCGGCCAGACGCGGCCGAAAACCCACCGATCCACGAGAAATCCTCGACAGCCAGTCGGCGAAAACGACCGTGGTTCACGCCGCCAGCGTGCAGGACCACCAGGGCGCCCGCCGGGTGGTGGCCAAGCTGAAAGAGAAGTACAAGCGTTTGAAGGTGATCTTTGCCGACTAGGCCTATGGCCGCAACAAGTTGCCGGAGTGGATACGCACGACGTTTGGCTGGATATTGCAAACGGTGCTTCGGCCGGTGGGAGTCAAGGGGTTTGTGGTTTTGCC
>JALSGI010000864.1 GCA_026982835.1 Planctomycetota bacterium
CTTGGGTCGTGGGTCTTGGGTCTTGCGGCGGTGCTTCCGCACCGATGGCGAGCCCCGAGCTTCAGCTCGGGGAGGAGGTGGAGGCGTGGAGGCTTGGGGGCGGTGCTTCCGCACCGGGCAGGAAACAAGCGTTAACTCGCACTGCCAAGAGCCCCCCGCGTAAGCGGGGGGAGAGATGGTATCGGCGTGCGACTTGCGCTATTGCGCCGGAGCTGCCGCTCCGAAGTGAGAACAAACGCTAATTCTTGCAACCGGCCAGCCGCCAGCTTCAGCTGGCGAAGAAGATCGACGTGCGTTTTTTCTTGGCTCTTCGGGCGGCTAAAGCCGGGGGCTCGCCGGAGCTTCCGCTCCGGAGGTCTTGGGTCGTGGGTCTTGGGTCTTGCGGCGGTGCTTCCGCACCGATGGCGAGCCCCGAGCTTCAGCTCGGGGAGGAGGTGGAGGCGTGGAGGCTGGGGAACTTGGAGGGATCCAGAGCCCCGCACGTCAGTGCGGGGAGAATCGGCTTGCGGCTTGCGCGGTGCGGCTTGCGCAGGGTGCTTCCGCACCGGGCAGGAGCAAAGCGTGTTTGTGAGAAACGACGTGTAGGGTGGGCCTGCGGCTCGGCAGGAGCCTCGCCCTCCCGGGGAGCTGCCGCTCCGAGACAACAGCGCAAGCCGCAGGTCGCAAGCCCTACGGAACCCTGCACTACGGGCCGGGGGTGCCCGAGACGCGGGCCCCAGGCCACACCAGCTGCTGGAACCGCTGGACCGGCTCCCCGGCTGCCCAGGCCATCCCTCGCAACAGCAGCAAGCGATACAGCGGATCGTCGAACGTCCAGCTGTAGTGGCCCGGAATGCACACAAACACCCGTCCGGGACGGTGCTCCACCAGCCAGGCCTGGGGGCGGGGTCGGCCCTCCTCGCGGCTGGTCAAAAGCACGGTGAGGCGCTTCGGTTCCCCTTTCAGGTGCCAGTAGCTTTCGTCCACCAGTTGCAGTCCCTCCAGCCCACGCACCACTGGGTGCTTGCGCACCGCCGGGAGCACTTGCAGCCGCAGCGGCCCGTGCCGAAAGCCAAGCCCCGAGCCGGCCGCCAGGCCGATGCGGCGAGCCAGTTCCTCGGGCGCCTCGCCGCCGTGGACGGCCCAGTGGATGAACACCAATCCGCCCCCGCGAGCCAGCAGGCGGTCCATGCCGCGGCCCTGGTCGCGGCGGTAGTTCAACTGCTTGTAGAAGACGATTAGGTGGGCCGTGTTGTAGTCTTTGGGGGTGGGCCACTGCCAGCGGGTAACGACCTGGGTTTGCGGCGCGGCCCGCAACAGCTCCGCCCAGGCCCGTTGCCAGGCCGGATAGTCGTGTTCGTTGGGTCCGTGGTCCTTGGGTCCGGCCACCAGCACGATCTTGAGCCGCCGCAGGGGCTTCTCCGGCGGCCGAGGAGGCCCCAAGGCCCGCAACACTTCGGCCCGGCTGCGCACCGGTGGGGGCTGCGGCTGCGGCTCCAGGGGCATCCGCGGCGGAGGCAGCAGCAGAAACGCCAGCAGGTCGTTCAGCTCGGCGGCCGAGAGCTGTTTGCCGATCTGCTCGGGCATGATCGAAAGGGGCGAGGGCTTCATCAGCTCCACTGCGTCGCGGTCGATGTGTACTTCCTGGCCCTGGTCAGTGCCCACGATGAGCTTTCCCCCTTGGGTGCGAACCGGCCCGATGAGCACGCGGCCGTCGTCCAGCAGGATGGAATAGCTCACATAATCGGGGTTGATGGCGAAGCTGGGCTTGAGGATGTCGCGGCGCACTGACTCGTAGTCGCGGTGGACCAGGTTGCTCAGGTCCGGCCCGATCCGGCCCCCCTGGCCGCGAATGCGGTGGCATTTGGCACAGCCGGCCTTCTGGCCAAAGAAAAGCTGCCGTCCCCGCCCCCAACTGGCCCCCTTGAGCTTCTCCAGCGTGGCGCTGCGGAGGGCAAGCTGCTCTTGGGGCAACAGGGCCTCGACCCACGGAAGCCACAGCCGTCCGGGGCTTAAAGGGCGCAAGTGCCGGTCCTGGTCCGTGGAGAAGCCCACGGTGAGCCGGGGCACCCGGCCGCCTGCATGCAGCCGCACCGCCAGCGGCCAAAGCTCTCCGCCTCGGGGACGCACGGTAAACTCGGCCCACCACCGGGCCGGCTGGCCCTGGCCGGGCTCCTGCCGTCCGGAACGCTTCCGCAGCGGCGGCTTACCCAGGGTAAGCTCCAGCGGGCAGTCGGCTTCCAGGCGGACGGTCACCTCCTCCGGCGGCGGCACATAGTCCAGCTTGCTGCCTTCCTGCAAACGGGGACGGAGCATGTGGTCCAGCCGTAGCTGCGCGTGCAGCCCCCAGGTTTCTGCTTCTGCCTGTTGCCACAGGCGGCGGTGTTCCGGGCTGCCGGTGGTGAATCCCCGGGCCAGGGCCGTATCCAGGTGCGGCAGCCAGCCCTGCCACAGCGGGCGGCCCTTGGCGTCGGCCAGTCTGAGGACCACGCCGGTGGGCTGAAAATCCAGGTCGATTGCCGGATGTTGCTTCAGCGCGCGGGGGACCGCAGACCGGGAATCCAGCCGCGGCAGCGTCACCGCGTAGTAGTACGGCCGGTGAAACGGGGGCGTGTGCAGCACCAGCACGTGCCGATCGGGCGAAAGCTCCACTTGCTCCACGGGTAGCTCGTAGCGGGGAGAAAGCAACTGCCGCTGCACCACTTCGTAGGGCGGAATGAGCACCTCGAAGCGCTCCCCGGCCCGAACGTACCGGCCGTAGATGATCCGCACCTTCCCTTGCACCTGCTCCAGCGCGGTGCTTGGGAGCGGGTGGTCGAACACCACGTGGATTTTTCCCGGGACGGATGCATAGACCAGCACGGGCCGCGGCGGCGGTTCCTTGGCCGGCACGAGCTTGAACAGCTTCCCGGTGCCCTGGGGACCGGTGCCCCAGTCGGGCAAACCGCTGTGGGTGCACACCACCAGCTCCCCGCGGGGCGAGACGCAGGCATCGACCGTCAGGCGGCTCAAGCAGGCCAGCGTTTGCGTGCGTGCGGTGTAGCCGTAGTGGTTGCGCACCACCTGGGTGCGGAAGAGTTTGCCGCGGGATTCGCCGCACACCAGGGCGTCTCCCTGCCACCAGGCAGGGCCGAAGATGCGTCCCTTCGGCGCCACCGGCTCGTTGAACACCAGCCCGCAGGTGGACTGGTGCTGCGGGCCGTAGTCGAACACGCTGGGCTCGTCCACCACGCCGGGCAAGTGCTTGGGATGTCGGGGCGGAAAGCCGTAGTGCCGCCCGGGGCGAATCCACAGCAGTTCGTCGAACGGGTTGCCGTTGGGCAGCCAGGTGGCCCCCTCCTGGTCAGTGCAGAACAAGTGGCCGTACCGATTGAAAGCCAACGCCACCGGAAACCGCACCCCGGTGCAGAGGGTTTCCCGGGTGCGGAAATCGGCCGAAACTCTCTGGATGGTGCCCCGGGGCGAGTCGAGCCGGTAGTGGGCCCGCCCCTCTGGGTCCAGCAGGTAGGGATTGGCAAAATTGGCCGTGCCCAGGCCAAAGTAGATGTTTCCCTGGCGGTCCAGGGCCACGCCCAGAGCATCCACCCCGTGGGGCAGCGGCTCCCAACCGCTGGCCACCACCAGTTCCCGGTCGGCCCGGTCGTCCCCGTCGGTATCGACGATCAGCGACACTTTGCCTTTGCTGGCTACGAACACGCCTTGGCCATGCTTGTAGCCGGGAGGCGTCAGGGCCATGCCGATGGGTCCCACCAGGCGGCCCCGGTTGTCCCAGAACAGCTCCACGTGCTCTTCCAGCCCGTCCCCATCCCGATCCCGCAGCAAGTAGATGTTGCCGTTGTAGCCCAAGGCCACTAGCGTCCCATCGGGGCGATAGCGGACGTTGTTGATGTTGGGCAGCCGCACGGGCAGGGCCAGCACGTCGAAGCCCGGCACCAGCACTTGCACTTGGGGCACCTGGGGCAGGGTTTCTTTACGGCCCAGGCGGTTCTGCACACGGCGTTTGGCTTCCTGGGCCAGTTGGCGGCGCAGGGGGTCGTACTTGGCCAGCAAGTAGTGTTCCACCTGCTTGAGTTCGTCGGGGGGAAGTTCCCGGTCGAAAAGCAGCACCTCGGCCACCTCTCCGGCCAGGAAGCCTCGCACCTGCTGGGGGCCGGGACCGTTGGTGTAGTAACGGGCGCCGACGGTCATCTCCTCGGCGCTGAGCGGAAGCGGCTGCCAGGGGCGCGTGCCCTCCGGGCGGCCGTCCACGTGCAAAGCCACTTGTTTCCGCCCCGGCGAAAGCACCACCCGCAGCACGTGCAACATGCCCAGCGGGCGTGGTTGCAGGAGCAGGTTGCGGGCCCCGGGAAACCCGTACCCCTCGACATTGAGCCACTGCAACTGCAAGGTGGCCGAGGGGCCCAGATCGACGGTCAGTCCGGTCTGGTAGTCGCGCTGCCCAGGAGCGTTGGCAGCAAAAAAGGCCCGAAATCCGCCTAGGTTTGACGCCGGCCGCACCACCAGAAACAGCGTGGTTTGCTGGAGCCGAAGTCCCGTGCCAAGGCAGCGCAGGTGTTGTCCGTGCCCGTTGAACCGCACCAGATGTTGCCCTCGCAGGCTGACCAGCCGGGGCTGTGTGGCCGGGTCCGGTTGCCGGAAATGGCGCTGGTGGCCGGAGCGGTCGTGCCACGCCTCCAGTGGCACCTCGGTGTTGGGGGCCGCGGCGAGCTTGCGTCGCCGGGCCTCGGCGGCTGCGTCGAGCCACACGGCGGGCTTCAGGCGGGCGATCCCCGCTTCGAGGTTTTCTTCGGCCCGGAGCTGCAACACATCCAGTGTTCCGGTGCTCAGGCACCACGCCAGTACCGCCGCTTGCCAGAAACTATGCCGCATCCGTAGGGACTCCTTGTTGCTTGCAATGGAGATCCAAGGCTCCTTCCCGGCTGCACTGGCTTTTTTGCCGCAAAACCACGCAGCCAGTCACGGTCAGCACATCTCGCAGGCGCGCCCGAGACAAAAAGCTTGCCGGAAGTTGGGGACTATGGTAATCGGGCCAGCCGGGGGGAGTCAAAGACCGGATGGATTGTCCCCTCGCACCGTGCCGGAACGCACGCCTCGCTGGTTTTGCCGCCGGTGCCCAAGCTGTTACCATAAAACCACCACCCAAGCCGCATGTCCGAAGGCGATTACCCGCGGCTTGTATTCCTCGGCTACTCGCCACCAAGCAAGCGGCAACCTCACGGAAAGCGACACCACCTGGGATGAACCAACCGCCCGCCACACCGCCTGCCCCCGGGACGCTTTCGCTGGAGATCGCCCCCGGGGAAGAAGAACAACTGCAACGGGTGTTGCAACAGGCCCGGCAGCTCCAGGGCACCTCGCTGGCCCAGGACGCCTGGCGGCGGCTGATGAAAAACCGCGTGGCCCGCTGGTCGCTGTGGTATCTGGCGGTGTTGGCCCTGCTGGCCCTGCTGGCCCCGCTGCTTCCGCTTCAGCCGCCGCGTTGGGTGGATACGGCCCGGCAATTCCAAGGCCCCTCGCTGGCTGTCGTCTGGCTCCCGGCGGCCCCCCGGCAAGGGCAAGCTCCCGGAGGAAAACAATCCCCGCGGGAAGCAACGCCGGGGCTGGACGATCCGGCCATCCGCCAGGGCTTCGGCCCCCTGGGCCCCCTGGGCCGAGGGCTGCTGCGGCTGCGGCTGGCGGTGTTTGGGCGCTGGTGCATCCCTTCGCTTTGCGGCACGGACAACCTGGGCCGGGACCTGCTATCGCGGCTGTTCTGGGGGGCGCGGGTGTCGATCATCGTCGCCTTGGTGGCTACGGGGGTGTCGCTGCTGATCGGGGTGACCTACGGGGCGGTGGCCGGTTACGTGGGCTCCTGGGTGGATAACATCATGATGCGCGTGGTGGATGTGCTCTACTCCATCCCGTTTATTTTCGTGGTGATTCTGCTCATCACCGTGCTGAGCCAGGAGGAGATCAAGTCCTGGCTGATGGAGCACGGCATCGACCGCATCACCATCTTCTACTTTGTGGTGGGGGCCATCTACTGGCTCACCATGGCTCGCGTGGTCCGCGGCCAGGTGATCTCACTGAAAAACGAACCCTTTATCGAAGCGGCCCGCAGCCTGGGCGCCGGGCGGCTGCGAGTGGTGTTCGGCCACCTGGTGCCCAACCTGATGAGCGTGGTGGTGGTCTATCTGACGCTGACCATTCCGCGGGTGATGCTGTTCGAGGCGTTTTTGTCCTTTCTAGGCCTGGGCGTGGAGCCGCCGGATGTTTCCTGGGGGCTGCTGGCCAACGAGGGGCTCAAAGCCATCACGCCGGTGCGCATCTACTGGTGGCTGGTGTTGTTTCCCAGCCTGGCCCTGGGAGCCACGCTGCTGGCGCTAAACTTCCTGGGCGACGGGCTGCGGGATGCCCTGGACCCCAAGCTCAAAAACCGATGAACACCCCCGCCCCCTTGCTGCAAGTGGAAAACCTCTCGGTGGAGTTCCACACCGACGAGGGTGTGGTGCGTGCCGTGCAGGAGGTGAGCTTTTCGCTTTACCGCGGGCAGACGCTGGCCCTGGTGGGCGAAAGCGGCTGTGGGAAGACCGTCACCAGCCTGGCCGTGATGGGCCTGGTTCCCCGGCCCCCGGGACGCATCACCGGCGGCCGCGTGCTGCTGCAAGGGACCGACCTGCTGCGGCTTTCGCCCCGGCAGCTGCAACACGTGCGCGGACGCCGCGTGGCCATGGTGTTCCAGGACCCGATGACCGCCCTGAACCCCTTTCTGACCATCGGCGAGCAGCTCACCGAATCGATGCGCTACCACCTGGGGCTTTCGGCCCGGCAGGCTCGCCACCGGGCAGGCGAGCTGCTGGAGCGGGTGGGCATCCCCGGGGCGGGGCGTCGCCTGGGCGACTACCCGCACCAGTTCTCCGGCGGCATGCGGCAGCGAGTGGTAATCGCCATGGCCCTGGCGTGCCGCCCCCAGATGGTGATTGCCGACGAGCCTACCACGGCCCTGGATGTGACGATCCAGGCCCAGATCCTCGACTTGCTCCGCACCTTGCAGCAGGAAGAACAGTTGGCCGTGCTGCTGATTACGCACGATCTGGGCGTGGTGGCCGACATGAGCCACCACGTGGCCGTGATGTACGCCGGGCGGATCGTCGAACAGGCTCCCACGGAAGAAATCTTCGCTCGGCCTCGGCATCCTTACACCCACGGGCTGCTGGGCTCGGTGCCTCGGCTGGACGAGACCGCTTCGGGACGCTTGACTGCCTTGCCGGGCGAGCCGCCCAACCTGGCCCGGCTGCCCTCCGGCTGTGCGTTTCATCCCCGCTGTCCGTTTGCCGAGGCGCGTTGTCAGCAGCAGCGTCCCGGGGCGGAGGAGGTTTCCCCGGGGCACACGCGAGCCTGCTTTGTTTCCTGGTGGGAGCAAACCGCGGCAGGGAGGGGCTAGCGGGAGCCGCCGCCTCTGCCTCGGCAGCGGCTGGCGCGGCTGGAGGAAGCGGCAGCGGGGAATCGTTGTGGCAAGTTCCCTGGAGGTTTACAATCGAGAGTGTGCCCCCGGCCGGTACGGGAACCGGCCTGCCGCCCCAGGGATTTTTCAGCAGGAAGCTTGCCCGCCATGCATCATCACTGTGGAGTGGCCGCCATCTACCACCAGGCTGGCCGCGAAGTGAGCCCTCTGCTGGGAAAAGTGCCCGCCGCGGAAGCCTCTCGCCTGTTGCCGCGGATGCTGCTGGACATCCAGAACCGCGGGCAGCTTTCGGCCGGGCTGACCAGCTACAGCCCCCTGCGGCCCCAACTGCTGGTGACGTACAAGGACCTGGGTACGGTGCAGGAAGTGTTTCGCATGGGGCACCAGGGAAAGTATCGCTCGCTGATGGAGCAGACCTCGGGCATGGCCGCCATCGGTCACGTGCGCTACGCCACCTGCGGCCGGGAGGACCGCAGCTATGCCCAGCCCTTTGAGCGGCAGCACCTGCAAAAGCACAAGTGGTTTGCGTTCGCTTTCAACGGCCAGTTGGCCAACTACTCCCAGTTGCGGCAGGAGCTGCTGGAGGACGAAGACAACTACCTGGCCCGCGAAACCGATACCGAGATCATCCTCCATGCCATCAGCCACCAGTTCTCCGGCGACCGCCGCCCCGACCTGGTGGAGGTGATGCGCCAAATCAGCGCCAAGTTCGACGGTGCCTACTGCCTGGTGTTGCTCAACGCCCTGGGACACATGCTGGTGGCCCGCGATCCGCTGGGCATCCGTCCGCTTTGTTGGGCCAGGCGTGGGCCGCTTTTTGCCGCGGCCAGCGAGAGCGTGGCCTTGCTGAACCTGGGCTTTCGGCCGGAGGAGATTCAGCCGCTGGAGCCGGGTT
>JALSGI010000865.1 GCA_026982835.1 Planctomycetota bacterium
GCCAGTGCTCCAGCCACTGGCTGCGGGCCTGGGTCAGTTGGTTCACCGCCTGCTCCAGCGCCGGCAGCAGGGTTTGCAGCCGCTGGTTCAGTTGGGCCTGGACCTCTTGCTGCACCTGCTGCTGAAACTGCTGCTGGAGTTCCCGGCGCACCTGGGCTTCCAGTTGGGCGCGTTGGGCCTGGGCCTGTTGCTGGGCCTGGAGGAGGATCTGGCGGGCCTGGTTGCGCACCTGTTCCAGGTATTTCTCGGCCCGCCGGTTCAGGTCCTCCAAGTTGAACGGGCGAGCCGCTTGGGCTTGCGCTTCGTCTTTTCGGATCAAGGGCATGGCGGATCGCGGTGTGGGTTGGATGGTGTTGGATTCGTCTGGCGAGCCGCATGCGGGAGCATGCGGTTTTTCACAAAACGAGCAAGTGTCGCTGTTTTTGCAACCGGGAGCTTACGTGCCCGGCTCGCAGTTGGTTGTGTCAATGTTTTTCGGTGTGGCCAGCATTTCTCTGCTTCTTCGGCTCGGCGGGAGCCTCGCCCTCCCGTGTGTCGTGTTTGCGTTTCTTCTTGCCCTGGAGCGGCAGCTTCCTCACGAGGCCAGCCTCCTGGCGAGCCGTAGGTTTACCGTGCACGTCGTTTTGCACAAGCACGCTTTATTCCTGCCGGGTGCGGAAGCACCCTGCGCAAGCCGCCGGTCGCAAGCCGCACGCCGATTCCTGACTGGTGCGGAAGCACCACCTCATCCCCCCAAGCCTTCACGCCCCCACCGCCTCCGGGAGCTTACGTGCCCGGCTCGCCAATTTATCGCCGCACTACGCCTCGTGCGGCCTACGCCGCTTGCAGCTGGGGCAGTTGGTCCAGCTGCAGGTGTCCCTGGGCCTCCAGCTCCAGGGCCAGTTGCACCAGCTGCTGCTTGGCCCGGCGGATGTCCTCCAGTTGCAGCGGGCCGGGGTCCTGCCACCGGCGGCGCAGTTGGGCTTGTTGTTCCGAGGGCAGGTAAGCCAGGAAGCGTTCGGCCAGTCCGGGTGGCACATCCAGCAGGGCCAAGGCCAGCAGCTCCTGGCCTGCTGCGGCTGCCAGCTTCCGTCCCGGCTCGGCGGGGAGAAAGCCCAGTTGCTCAAACTGCAGCTCGCGGCGGGGGAACTGGCGAGCCACCTGGGGATGGTAGCGGCGGAAGTTTTCCAACAGCGTGTATTCGGTTTTGCGCGGGGCGGCTTGCAGCACGCGAGCCACCAGCTCCGTACCGGTCAGCGGGCGGTGGTGCTCGATTCCCGGGGCGGCCTGGAGCCGGTGGCACAGCCCTTGTTCCACGGCCCGAAGCACCTCCGGGTCGATCTGTTCCAGGCGAGCCATCCGCCGCAGCACATCGGCCTGGAGGCGGTCGGAGAAGTGGGCCAGCACTTCCGCGGCATGTTCCGGTGGCAGGTGGGCCAGCACCAGGGCGATCGTCTGCGGTCGCTCCTGTTGCAGGGCCGCAGCCAGTTGCCGGGCATCCACCTGGGCCAGCGTGGCCAGGGGGGCCGCGGGAGCTTCTGGGGCCGGGGCCGAAGGGGGACCGGACGCGGCCGCCGAGGTGGGTGCCCCCGCAGAAGGCGGCTGCCCGGCCGAGGACGGTGCGCTTAGCTCCAATGAGACGCCTGCGGATGCTTCGCCTCGGGGCGCCGCTTCCGGGTGGTGCCAGCGATGGACGAACTGCTCGATCACCGCGGCTTGTTCCCGCGGATCGACCCGGTCCAGCTCCATCAATCCACGGCGGATCAGCTCCGCCTCCTGCGGCTGGAGCCGATCCAGCAGGCGGTCCACCGTTTCGGCATCCAGGGCCGAAAGCAGCACGGCGGCTTTTCGCAAGGGACCAGTTGGATTCATAGGCAGTTTGGCCGGCGGGTTGGGAGGCCGGCGGGTAGCATCAGGAGCTCAACGCGTTGGCGATCCAGCCCTTGAGGATCGAGGCGGCGGTGTCCGGGTCGCTGCGGACCATCTCTACCAGTTGGTCGCGGAGGGTGGCCGGTTTTTCCCAGCCGGGCTTTTCGCCCTTGGCTGCGCTTGGTTCGGCCTCCTTGTCGGCCGGGGCGGTTTCGGCTTGGGAAGCGGCTGTGGTCGCCGGTTCGGGCATGGGTGCTTCCGGCACGGGCCGCATCAGCTTCCTCAGCATCAGCAGCCCCACCACCGAAAGCCCCAGCAGCCCCAACGTGCTCCAGTAACGCCCCAGCCAGCCCAACGCCTGGTCGGTGAAGGCGATCTGGGGCAGCGACTCTTGCGGCACGGCCGAGAACGAGGTCACTCGCACCAGCGATTCCACGTCGCTTCCGTCCGTGGGAGGAGGGAGCAGCATGGCCACGTGCTTGCGGATCTTTTCCAGCTCTTGTTGCTCGATTTGTTGCAGTTCGGTGGGATCGGGCTTGGCTGCCGGGTCGGCAGCCTTGTCCGGGTTGAGCTTACGCCAGATTTGCTCGAAATAGGTGCTGGGCACGCCCACGGCCACGCTCACCCGGCGCGGGGTGAGCCCGATGTGGCGGATTTCGCTTACCGAGTGGGCCGGCAGCGTGCTCTCTTCCCGCATGGTCTGCTCTTGCTCGCTGGAGCTGGAGCGGGCCGTGGCCGAAAGCTGGGCCGCCTGGTTGGCTCCGCCTTGGGCCACCAGTCCCGGACGCCCGCCGGGGCTGCCCGTGCTGGAGCGGTTGGTGAGCGTCTGCTCGCGGAGGGCCAGTTGCCCCCCGTTTTTGTTGTCGTAACGCACGTCCCGCTTGGAGCCTTCCACCTCGGGGTTCAGTTCCACATGCGCGCTGACGGTCACGCCGGGCACATACTGCAAGGCACGCCGGATGTTCTGTTCAATGAGCTTTTGATGGGCCCGCATGACGCTGAGGTACTTGTGCTCGGTTCCGGAGCCGGTTGGATCGTCGCCGCTGCCGGCATAGACGCGGCCGCTTAGATCGGCCACGGTGACGTTTTCCGGCTTCAGGCCCACGATGGCCGAGGCAACCAGGTGCTTGATCATCCGCGCCCGCTCCGGGTCCAGCTGGTGCCCCAGGGCCGGCTTGACGCTCACCGAGGCGGTGGCCACCACCTGGCGGGACAGCCCGCTTTTGCGCTGCACGTCGTAGTGCACGGCGGCGTTCTCGATGCCCGGCATGGAGCGGATGATAAAGGCCAGCTCCTTTTGCTTGGCGTTGCGGAGGAGTTCTTCGCGTTTTTGCGGGCTGACAAAGGGCCCCTGCTCGGCCAGCGCCTTGTCCAGGTAGGTGTGAAAATCCGGCGGGATGGCCCCGGCGTCGGCCATCGCCCCCACGTACAGGGCTTCCTGCCCGCGAGGCACGCGGATGCGATTCCCCTCGATTACCGCTCCGGTGAGCCCGGCCTTGGCAAACGCCGCTTCGATGGCGGCCAATTCTCCGGCCGTAAAGGGGCGCCCGCCCAGCAGGTAGCTGTCGGCCTGTTCGATCTGCTGGGTGAACAAAAAGCCCAGGCTCACCACCACCACGGCCGCCAGCAGCACGGCCAGCAGGCGCGCCCCGGCCGAAAGCGAAAGATAAAACTCCCGCAGTTGCTGAAAACCTTGCAGTGCCAGTTCCATGCCGGCTCCCTAGTTGCGGGGGGTTACACCTGGATGTTCTTCACCTCGTTATAGGCCTGCACGATCTTGTTGCGGATTTGCAACATCATGCGGAACGCCAGGTCCGCCTTTTGTACGGCGGTGAGCACTTCGGCCGGGGAGATCGGCTCGCCGGTCATCAGGGCCTCGACCGCCCGATCCGCTTCCTGCTGCATAGAGTTCACCTGCTGGATCGAATCCAGCAACAGGTCCTTGAACGAAGTTCCCTGAGGGCCGCCGGCGCTGGGCGGGCCCGGAGGCCCGGGGGGCAGGGGCACCTGGGGCCCAACGCCCGGGGGAAGCAGCGGTCCGTTCATGGCCGGTTCCTCGTGTTGGCGGCGGGTTCTCGTTTACCAAGGCCGCGCCGGGGGGGCTTAGACCAGGATGCGCAGCGTCTGCTGGGCCAGGTCGCGGCTGATCTCCATCACGCCCACGTTGGCCTCGTAGGCCCGCGTGGCTTCCAGGGCGTCCACAAACTCCACCGTCAGGTCGATGTTGGGATAGGCTACGTAGCCTTGTCGGGGTCCTTCCTTGACCGCATCGGGGTGGTTCGGCTCGTAGCGCCATAGCGGCTCCACCTCCGCGGTGCGCACGGCGGCCACGGTCACGCCGGCGGCGCCTTCGGGAGCGGCCGGCACCGGGCGAGTCTCGAACACCACGAAGCGGGGCTGATACGGCCGGGGGTTCCCCTGTTCGTCCCGCGTGGTGGACACGTTGGCGATGTTGCTGGAGATGGCGTTGAGCCGTACCCGCTGGGCCTCCATGCCGCTTAGGCTGATATCGAACGCCGCAAACATGGCCGGACCCTCCTTCGGCCGGAATACCCAAGGGGCAAAACGAACCGGTTCCCCTGGCCCGGCACGCTCCGCGTCCAGGCAGGGAAAAGCCCCGGCGATATAGAGAAATCCCGCCCTCCGGTGCAACATCAGCCACACTGCCTGCTGGCAGTGCAGGCGGCCGGGGGAACAGCAGCGGTCTGTCCCTCGCCTGCCCTGGGCTGGAAAGCGGCCTGGGTTACTTTTTGCGTGCAGGCCCCCGCCGCCGCGAACGCCCTCCCAGGTGTGGTTTCATGGCCGCCGAGGGGGCTTCCTTGCGAACCGCTTCCCCGCGGCGATACTGGCGAACCATGTTCTCGGCCCGCTGCAACACCATCTGCCGCAGCCGGGGCGGATGGAGCACCTCGACCTGGTCCCCGTAGCCCATCACCCACCACGAAATCTCCCACAATCCCGATACCTGCACCCAGAAATCCAGCGACCCGTCCTCGTTGAAGTGGCAGCGTTGCGTGCGGTGCCAGCGCACTTCGGCCACGTTGCGAGCCACCAGGGGGCGAAACCGCAAGTGCACACGATGGTCCGGACCCGGCTCCGGGATCATGTGCCAGGCGTTGCGGAAATAGCGGCGAAGGCTGAAACCGTTGGGCACCCGGTAGCGATCCTCCAGCAGCTCCAACTTGCGGATGCGCCCCAGGTTGAACGTCCGCACGGCCCGATGCAAAGAGCTACGGCCCACGCAGTACCAGCTCCGGCGACTGAAAAACAGGCAATACGGATGGAGCCGGGTGGAAATGATTTTTCCTTCGGCCACACTATCGTAGGCGATCCGCACCGCCCGGCGCTGCCCGTAGGCCGACAGTAACTGCTGAAAGACGTCCCGGCCTTCTTCCAGCGGATTGTGGGCATCCATGCGGATGTGCAGCGCCCGGGCCGCTCCGGCTGCTTCCTGTCGCAGGCGTTCCGGCAGCGAGCTTTCCAGCTTCAAGGCGGCCGTCTGCGCCGCTTGCAGCAGCGGTAGCCCCCGTTCCGTCCCCAGCTCGTAGCACAAGGCCAGCAGTGCTAGCACTTCTTCCAGCGAGAAGTTGGTTGGAGGGAGCAGTCGGGCCTGGGGCAGCCGGTAACAGCCTTCGCTCTCGTCGTATACCACCTCAAACCCGGCCTGCCGCAGCAGTTCCAAGTCGCGGAAGATCGTCCGCCGCGAGACTCCACAGGCCCGAGCCAACGCGGCGGTGTTGTATCCCTTACCGGATTGCAGCAGATGAACCAGTCGCAGTACGCGTTGCAGGCGCGGGGGTTTCATGCGTTCCACCTGTCAGGGCTGCCCCGGGGCGCTTCGCCTTCCATTGTAATTGTCCCGGAAGGCCAGGGTGAGCCTGCGAGGGAGACACGCCCGCGTGGAACAACTGCGGCCCGCCAGATTCGGCCGCTTGGCGTTGCGAAGCGGGAGCAGGCCGGGGCGGCGGCGACGAGTTGCCCGGCCCAAAGGGCTGCGAATCGGGCGAGCCGGGAGCCTGCGGAGCGGCCGGGGGCTGATTCGGCTGCGGCGGGGTTTGCTGGACGGGGGCAGGAACCGGCTCCGGCTCCACGACCTCCTGGCCCCCTGCACGCGGATCCTCGTGCCAGCGTTGGCTGACCGGGCCGGCGCTGAAGGGGCGCGGGCGGCTCAGCACGTAGTCGATCGGCGTGGCCGCGGCGCGCCGGGCGGCTTCACGGGCCGCATCGGCGTAGGCCTTCTGCGGCCAGGGACCCTCGGCTAGGTAAATGCCGTTGTACTCCAGCAGCGAACCCTTGTGATAGTGCACCGCGGCAATCGCCTTGTTGTAGCTGACCAAAGCCCGGTAGTAGTTGATCTCCGCATCGTTGTAGCGGGCCTGGGCGGCCAGCACGTCGTTGTAGATCACCCCCCGCACGCCCTGATTCCACCGTTCGGTCACCGCCTCCACTTCGTCCTTGGCCGCAATCCAGTTGTTGAACCGCGTTTGGGTGAGCAAGTAGGCGTACTCAAGGTCGCGCAGGGCGTCGGTCAGCAGGTGGGAAACCTCCAGCTCCTGCTCCTGCAACCGGGCCCGCTCCCGGGCCAGCAGCAACTGGGCGTTACGCACCGCAGCCAGCTCCCGGCGAAAGCCCAGCGGCATGGAAAAATTGAACCCCAACTGCCACTCGGTGTAGTTGCCGTCGGTCAGCGTGGAGTAGGCGTTGCTGCCGGCGTAGGGAGGCACGCCTCGCCCGCCCGGGTCGATCAGCGTATCCCCCGCACCCAACACGCGGTAAAGAGCAATCGCATCCAGCCGCGGCAGCAGAAAATTGCGCGAGGCGATCAGCTCCAGCTCCCGCTGCTTCACCCGCCAGCGCTGGCGGCGCAGCTCCGGCGAACGGACCAACGCCTCCTGGTGCACCTCGTACCAGTCGAAAGTGACCTTGGCCGTGGTGGGTTCGTCGCTGGGCCGGATCAGCCGCCCGTCGGTGGGCGAAAGACCCATCAAGTACCGCAGCCGGTTCTCGGCTTTGAGCAAATTGCGCAGGGCGTCTTCCAGTTGGGCGCGGAAGCGGTAGTACTGGTTGCGGGCCTGGGCCTCGGTGGCCCGATCGCCCTGGGCCGCCCCCTGCTGGGCACGCACCTTCACCTTGCGCCAGCCTTCCAGCTGGTCGTCCCTAGCCCGCTTGGCCGCATCGAAGGCCCGATAGGCCATGTAAAGTTCCCAGTAGGCATTCTCCACGTCGCTGACCATGTTCCGCACGGCCGCCTCGAAGTCGGCCAGGCTCTGGTCCTGCTGCACGCGGGCAATCAGCACGCCGTTGTAAATGCCCGGGGCACCCGAGGGACCGGCAATGCGGTTGAACAGCGTGCCGGCTCCCTGGAGCAAGGGCTGGTTGACGCCCAACTCCACATTCACGTTGTAATCGCTGGGCACGCCTCGGGTGGGGTTGTTGTTCCACTCGTAGTTGACGTTGTGGCGGGCAAAGAACTGGGTGCCGGTGGCCCCGGTCTTGGCCAACTGCACCTGGAAATCGGCCAGGTCCTGCTGGAAGTCGCGGGCGAAGATGAAATTACCGAACCCGCCCACGTTCACCGGACGCTCGTTGCGGCTCCAGGTCATGCTGGCGCTGAGTTGGGCGTCGAAAGCGGCCAGGGCCGCTTCCACCCCCGGAACCGGTCCGGCCGGGCTGGTTTCGCGAATGGCCGGGTCGTAGATCGTCGGCACCGCATCCGGCTGCCGCAACACGCCGTCGGGGGGCGGCAGCACCAGCGGTCCCCCGGCCGTGGGAAACCCGGCTGCCCGGGAGTTCAATTGCCGCACAATCTTGGCGTTGGTCAGGGCGATGCGGATCGCTTCCTGCAGCGAAATGTCCCAAAACTCCGCATTTTCCACATCTTCCAGCGTCAGCGGCGGAAGCGTTTCGGTCACCTCAGCCAGGGGATGGTGTTCGATAAACGGGGCTTCCAGGTCCGTGGCCATCTCCACGTAATGTTCCAGCTCATCGGGGGACTGGAACACGAAACTTTGCTGCCGCCAGCAGCCTGGGGCCACGACTAGCAGGCACATGGCCCAAACCACCACGGTGCGAAAAGCATGATTTTTCATCGCCACGGTCGCTCGCACTTAGGGGGAACTCCAACCCGGCCCTCCGGCACAGCTCGCCACCACTGCACCACTCTTCCGCCAAGACAGGAGCCGGGTGAGCATCCCTGGTATCGGCTGCAAAGTCCGCAAACTTCAGCCAATCCGAAAAATCGGCGGAGACTGCTCGACCGGTAGAGATACTTCGAAAACCCCAGCCTGCCCTCTTTTGCCAAACGATCCAGATTTCCGGCTTTCTCCTCACGCATTTCGCTTGCGCCCTGCGCGGTCGGCGATCACGGCTTGGTGTGAGCCAATTCCCCCCGTCTCCCCGCACTGACGTGCGGGGCTCCTCAAGCCCCCAAGCCCCCAAGCCCCCCAGCCTCCCCGCCCCCC